>NZ_BAAGAB020000039.1:0-26483 GCF_047159895.1 Lysobacter xanthus | reverse complement strand
CCCACGCGCGGCGCCACAAAGCGATCCACGATGTACAGCGGCCGATGCTTGGTCTCAACGAACATCCGACCTAGATATCCTTGGGCTTCGGTGAGTCGTTTCGCGCGCATCCACGCCGCGACCTCGCGGTCGGCGGCGGACCGCGACGCGAAGAGGCGCTCTTCCACCGCGATGCGATTGGCGATCGGATGGTTCTGGCTCAGCTTCGACTTCAGCTCCGCGCGCTCGACCCGAAGCCGGAAGCCGACGATGCCGCGCAGCTGCACGCGTTCGGCCGCGTTCCCGGGATCGAAGCGCCAGTCGCCGCCGGCGCGCGACTCGTGCGTTTCGGCGAGGCGCGAAACCACGTGCGCCAGTTGCGCCTCGTCGTCGAACGTCTCCAACGTGCCGTGCAGGTGCGCGACCACGTAGTTCCACGTCGGCACCCGCGCCTGGGCGGCCTTGTCCGGATACCAGCTCGGTGACACGTACGCCTGCGGCCCGTGGAGGATCGCGAGCGCCGCGCCCGCATGCCGGGCCTGCGGGTTGGGTCGCGCGACGTGTGCGAGAAGCTCGATGCCCGTCGCGTCGCGGCGATAGAGCACCGGCACGTGCAAGACGAACGGCTCGCCCTCGGCGACGGTGACCACGGAGGCGAACGGACAGGCGCCGGCCAGCTCGTCGAGTCGCGCGAGGTCGCGCTCGTCGAAGGCCGCCGGCAGGTAGAGGCTCATTGCCGGCGCGGGAGCTTGACGATCATCCGCGTGCGCAGTGCGTCCTCGTCGCGCCCCTGCGGCGGCGCGAGCGAAGCGAGGTCGAGGCCGCGGGCCTGCGCATCGTCCTCGTCGAGGCCTTCCAGCGCGACAAACTCGGCGTCCATCAGCGCGGCGCGCGCGCTGTCCTCGCTGTCATAGGGCAGGGTGGCGCCGTCGCAGTCGAAAACTTCCGCGGTGCCAGCCTCGAGCACCCGCAGGCGCGCCCAGATCAGCGTGTTGCCGGCCGTGGCGAGCCACCAGTCGTCGCGTCCCATCTCAGCTCCCCATCCAGGTGGACACCAGCCACAGCGCCCACGCCGCGAGCAGGCCGCCGAGGATCGTGAACAGCGAAACGCGCGCCGGCGTGGCGAGGCCGCTCAAGCCGCGATCGGGCGTCGCGCGGTACGCGCCCGTGAACAGCCACTTCCAAGCGCGCGGCTGGAAGAAGGCATTCGGGCCGAGCTGCGCCGCGAGGTCGGGGTGGCGGTCGCGGATGTGCACGAGCGCCAGCGGCCAGAAGATGACGAGCGCGGTCGCGCCGCCGATCGCGACGCCCAGGAAGCAGAGCGCGAAGAACAGGATCATCAGAACTCGGCCTGGCCCGGAGCGCGCGGATAGGGGATCGCATCGCGGATGTTCTGCAGGCCGCAGACGTAGACCACGAGCCGCTCGAAGCCGAGGCCGAAGCCCGCATGCGGGACCGTGCCGTAACGACGGAAGTCGCGGTACCAACCGTAGTGCTCGCGGTCGAGCCCGAACTGCGCCATGCGTGCGTCGAGGACGTCGAGGCGTTCCTCGCGCTGGCTGCCGCCGATGATCTCGCCGATGCCGGGCGCGAGCACGTCCATCGCGGCGACGGTCTTGCCGTCGTCGTTGAGGCGCATGTAGAACGCCTTGATGTGCTCGGGGTAATTCATGACCACGACCGGCCGGCCGACGTGCTGCTCGGTCAGCCAGCGCTCGTGTTCGGTCTGCAGGTCGAGGCCCCATTCGACCGGGAAGTCGAACTTGACGTTCGACTTCTGCAGCAGGCCGATCGCATCGGAATATTCGATGCGCTCGAACGGTGCATTGACGAACGCTTCCAGGCGCGTGATCGCATCCTTCTGCACGCGCTCGGCGATGAAGGCCATGTCGTCCATGCGCTCGTCGAGCACGGCGCGGAACAGGTACTTCAGGAAGTCCTCGGCGAGGTCGGCGTCGGCGGTCAGGTCGGCGAACGCGATCTCCGGCTCGATCATCCAGAACTCGGCGAGATGCCGCGTCGTGTGCGAGTTCTCGGCGCGGAATGTCGGCCCGAACGTGTAGACCTTGCTGAGCGCGAGGCAGTAGGCCTCGACGTTGAGCTGGCCCGAAACGGTGAGGAACGCTTCCTTGCCGAAGAAGTCGCGGTCGAAGTCGACCTTGCCTTTCGCGTCACGCGGCAGGTTTGCCATGTCGAGCGTCGACACGCGGAACATCTGGCCCGCGCCTTCGGCATCGGAGGTCGTGATGATCGGCGTCGAGATCCAGTAGAAGCCACGCTCGTGGAAGAAGCGGTGCACCGCCTGCGCGAGCGTGTTGCGGATGCGGGTGACCGCGCCGAAGAGGTTGGTGCGCGGGCGCAGGTGCGCGACCTCACGCAGGAACTCGAGCGAGTGCGCCTTGGGCTGGATCGGGTAGGTTTCCGGATCCTCGACCCAGCCGACCACCTCGATCGCGGAGGCCTGGATCTCGAAGGCCTGGCCCTGGCCCTGCGACTGCACGAGCTTGCCGGTCGCCACGATGGCGCAACCGGCGCTCAGGCGCTTGACCTCGCTCTCGTAGTTGGCGAGGTCCGCCGGGGCGACCACCTGGATCGGCGCGAAGCACGAACCGTCGCTCACGTTGACGAAGCTCAGCCCCGCCTTGGAGTCGCGGCGCGTGCGGACCCAGCCGCGCACCGTGACTTCGCCACCCGCCGGCACCTTGCCCGCGAGCGCCTGTTCGACGCTCATGATCGTCATGCGCAGACTACCGTCCTGTCTTGAAAACCGGGCCGGTGGGCCCGACGTGGGATGGAGAGTTTACGTGCTGTTGGCGGGGCGGCGCAGGGCGCTGCCTATACTCGTCGACCGCCGCACCGCCCCACCGGAGTCGCCATGGCCATCTCGCTCGCCCCCGCCGCCCTCGACCGCGTTCGCCGATATCTGGCCGAGACGCCGGACGCGCTCGGCCTGCGGTTCGGCGTGAAGCGCACCGGCTGCTCGGGCTGGCAATACGTGGCCGACCTGGCGAAGGACCGGGGCGACGACGACCGGATCTTCCTGCAGGACGACGTGCGCATCTACGTCGACGCATCCAGCCTGCCCATCGTGGACGGGACCGAGATCGACCTCGTCGCGCAGAAGCTGGGCGAGCAGTTCGTCTTCCGGAATCCCAACGTCCGCGCCGAATGCGGCTGCGGCGAGAGTTTCACCACGCAGGACGACGCCTGACCGCCCGGAACCGGCGCTAGACTCGGCCGTCGAACGCCGGGGGTGCCATGTTCCGATCCGTCCTGCTCGCTGCGGTGCTCGCCACCGCGCTGATCCCGTCTGCCGTCGCCGCGGCCACGGCTGAAACCGCTTCCCCGACCGGATCGCGGGACCTGCGCCGTCTCTTCGACGACGAGTGGGAGCGGGGCCTCGTCGAGTACCCCGAGAACGCCAGCTTCAACGGCGATCGTCGCTTCAACGCGCGCTGGACGGACTACAGCCTGGCGGCGATCGCCCGCCGTGAGGCGGCGGACCGGGCCGCGCTCGCTCGGCTGCACGCGATCGACTGGTCGCGGCTGGGCGATGCCGACCGGCTCGACTACGACACCTTCGAGTGGGAGCTCACGCGCAGCATCGAGCGTCAGAAGTTCCGGGAATACCTGCAGCCGGTGAGCCACCAGGGCGGCGTGCAGACGGCCGACGGCGTCGCCGAAGCGCTGCCGTTCGCGACCGTGCGCGACTACGAGGATTGGCTCGCTCGGCTGACCGCCGTGCCGGCGATGATCGACCAGACCACGGCGTTGATGCGCGAGGGTCTCCGCGCCGGCAGCATGCCGCCGAGCGTCCTGATGCAGCGCGTTCCCGCCCAGATCGCCGCGCAGGTCGTCGTCGACCCGTCGACCAGCCCGTTCTACCGGCCGTTCCTGCACTTCCCGGAATCGATCGCCGCCGCCGACCGCGAGCGGCTGTCGGCGAGCGCGCGCGAGGTCATCCGCGATCGCGTGGTGCCGGCGTATCGCGCCTTCTCGACGTTCTTCGCCAACGATTACCTGCCGCGCACGCGGGCGACCATCGCCGTATCCGACCTTCCGGGCGGCAAGGCGTACTACGACTTCCTGGCGCGCTACTACACGACCACCGACCTCGATGCCGCGCACATCCATGCGCTGGGCCTCGCAGAGGTGGCCCGCATCCGCGCGAAGATGGAGGACGTCAAGCGCGAGGCCGGGTTCGAGGGCACGTTGCCCGAATTCTTTACCTTCCTGCGCACGGATCCACGCTTCTTCGAGAAGACGCCCGAGGCGCTGCTCGAACGCTATCGCGCCACCGCGAAGCGGATCGATCCCGAACTGGTCAAGGTCTTCCGCGTCATCCCGCGCCAGCCCTACGGCGTGCGCCCGATTCCGGACAACGTCGCGCCCGACACCACGACGGCCTACTACCAGCAGGGCGCCGCCGACGGCAGCCGCGCGGGCTATTACTACGTGAACCTGTTCCGGCCCGACGTCCGGCCGACGTGGGAAATGATCCCGCTGACGCTCCACGAAGCGGTGCCAGGCCACCACTTCCAGTTCGCGCGCGGCCTGGAACTGCCCGACGCCCCGATGTTCCGGAGGACGGGCTATTTCGTGGC
Organism: Lysobacter xanthus; assembly: GCF_047159895.1. Classification (NCBI taxonomy): domain Bacteria; kingdom Pseudomonadati; phylum Pseudomonadota; class Gammaproteobacteria; order Lysobacterales; family Lysobacteraceae; genus Lysobacter; species Lysobacter xanthus. Next base: position 21,900 of record NZ_BAAGAB020000039.1, on the reverse strand, counting down.
CTACGGCGAGGGCTGGGGGCTGTACGCCGAGCAGCTGGGCTACGAGATGGGCCTCTACGACGATCCCTACGACCGCTTCGGCCAGCTGACCTACGAGATGTGGCGGGCCGTGCGGCTGGTGGTCGATACGGGCATGCATTCGATGGGCTGGTCCCGCGAGCAGGCCATCGCCTACTTCAAGGCCAATGCCGCCAAGACCGACCAGGACATCGTCAACGAGGTCGACCGCTACATCGCGACCCCGGGGCAGGCGCTGGCCTACAAGGTCGGCCAGCTGCGGATCTCCGGCCTCCGCGAGAAGGCGCGGCGTGAGCTCGGCGACCGCTTCGACCTGCGCGACTTCAACGACACGGTGCTCTCCACGGGCTCGGTGCCCCTGGCCGTGCTCGAGCGGCACATCGATGCCTGGATCGCCGGCGTGAAGGGCGCGCCCGCGCCGAAGCCCGGCGGCTGACCGGGCAGGGCGCCGCAGGCGCTTTCACGCGGTTTGCACGTAACCCATTGAGCTGCCATACTTTCGTGCTACGCGGCCCCCGGGCTGCGGAGACCTTGCTCCACTGCCGCCGTATCGCAGGGGGCTGACCGGCGCGTCCGCGCCGCATCCACAAGGAAACGAAAATGCGTCATTACGAAGTCGTGTTCCTGGTCCATCCGGACCAGAGCGAGCAGGTCCCGGCCATGATCGAGCGCTACAAGTCGCTCATCGAAGGCGCCGAGGGCACCGTGCACCGTCTGGAAGACTGGGGCCGCCGCCAGCTGGCGTACCCGATCCAGAACCTGGTGAAGGCCCACTACGTCCTGATGAACATCGAGGCCTCGCAGGCCACGATGAACGAGCTGGTCGACAGCTTCCGCTTCAACGACGCCGTGCTGCGTCACCTCGTGATCGGCCGCGACGGCCCGGATACCGAGCAGTCGCTGATCATGAAGTTCAAGGACGAGAAGGGCGACAAGGGCGAGCGCGGCGAGCGCCGCCGCCGCGACGACGACGGTGATGCCGCTCCGGCCGCCGAAGCCTCCGACAACGCCGAAGCCGCCTAAGGAATCACGACCATGTCCAAGTTCTTCCGTCGCCGCAAGTTCTGCAAGTTCACGGCCGAGGGCATCAAGGAGATCGATTACAAGGATCTCAATACCCTGCGCCAGTACCTCACCGAGACCGGCAAGATCGTCCCGAGCCGCGTCACCGGCACCAAGTCGAAGTACCAGCGCCAGCTGGCCACGGCGGTCAAGCGCGCGCGTTTCCTCGCGCTGATCCCGTACACCGACAACCACAACGCGTAAGCGCGAGTCCCTCGGAAAGGCCCGCACATCGGTGTGCGGACTTTTCAGGAACGGCGCTGAGCCATTTCCATTCGGACAGCGATCCGCTGTGTCGCCCGCTAGAGCCGGGCGGCACTAACGAATACGGAGCACCACCATGCAGCTCATTCTTCTCCAGAACGTGACCAACCTCGGCCGCCTCGGCGACAAGGTCAGCGTCAAGCCGGGTTACGGCCGCAACTTCCTCGTGCCGCAGGGCAAGGCCGTTCCGGCGACCGCCGCGAACCTGGCCGACTTCGAGGCGCGCCGCGCCGAGTTCGAAGCCAAGGCCAAGGCGCAGATCGAAGGCGCCGAAGGCCGCCGCGCCGCGCTCGAGGGCGTCGAGGTCACCATCAGCGCGAACGCGTCGCCGGAAGGCAAGCTGTTCGGCTCGGTCACCCCGCGCGACATCGCCGAGCAGCTCACCAAGCTCGGCCACAAGGTCGACAAGTCGGAAGTCGTGATGGGCGAAGGCCCGTTCCGCCGCGCCGGCGAGTACGAGGTCCTCGTGCGCCTGCACGCCGACGTCGAGCAGACCGTCAAGGTGATCGTGGTCGGCGAACAGGCCTGATCCACGCACATCGCGACACGCGAAGGGCGCCTCCGGGCGCCCTTCGTCGTTTCCGCGCGTCGCAGCGGTTGCGACGATCGACGGCGGCCGCCGGTTCTTAGCCGGCGAGACCACGGCGTGCGACAAGACGGTCGACTTATCCCGACTTACCCACAGACTTATCTGCAACGGATGCAGGGCCGCGCTGGCTAGGATGCCGCTTGGATGGCGAGGCCGCGCACGCGGCCCGGAGCAGCAACGACGATGACCGCACGCGCCGGTTTCCGCAACGAAAAACGCTTCGAGACGCGCGCGGAGCAGCGCGTCGACCAGTTGCGCGTGCCGCCGCAGTCCGTCGAGGCCGAGCAGGCCGTCATCGGCGGCCTGATGCTCGCGCCCGACGCGTACGACCGCGTGGCCGACATGGTCAGCGACTCGGACTTCTACCGTCGCGACCACCAGCTGATCTTCCGCGCGATCCGCGAGCTGGCCGAGAAGAATCGCCCGTTCGACGCGGTCACGCTCGGCGAATGGTTCGAGTCGATGGGCCAGTCGGAGCTGGTCGCGGGCGGTGCCTATCTGATCGAACTCGCCAGCACGACCCCGTCTGCGGCGAACATCACGGCCTACGCCGAGATCGTGCGCGACAAGGCGATCCTCCGGCAGCTGATCGAGGTCGGCACCGAGGTCGTCAACAACGCCTTCCAGCCCGACGGACGCGAGAGCGCCGAGGTGCTGGAGGAAGCCGAGCGCGAAGTGCTCGCGATCTCGCAGGTGCATCGCTCGGGCCGTGCCGACTTCCTTCCGGTCACCAAGGCGCTGTCCGAAGCGTTCGACGAGCTGCAGACGCGATACGCGAACGGCAGCGGCGTCACGGGCCTGTCCACCGGCTACGTCGAGTTCGACGAGATGACGGCCGGCCTGCAGAAGACGGACCTCATCATCCTCGCGGCGCGCCCGGCGATGGGCAAGACGACGCTGGCGCTCAACATCGCCGAATTCGCGGCGTTCAAGAGCCGCCTGCCCGTCGCTGTGTTCTCGATGGAAATGTCCGCGTCGCAGCTCGCGATGCGCCTGATCTCGTCGGTCGGTCGCGTCAATGCGCAGCGCCTGCGCACGGGCCAGCTCGAGGACGAGGACTGGAGCCGCGTGACCGGCGCGATCCGGCAGCTGCGCGAGGCGAAGATCTTCATCGACGACGAGCCGGGCATGTCGCCGGCGAAGCTGTCGTCGAAATGCCGTCGCCTCAAGCGCGAGCACGGCCTCGGCCTCATCGTCATCGACTACCTGCAGCTCATGAGCGTGCCGGGCAACAGCGAGAACCGTGCGACGGAGATCTCCGAGATCTCCCGCTCGCTGAAGGGCCTGGCCAAGGAGCTGGGCGTGCCGGTCATCGCACTCTCGCAGCTCAACCGCTCGCTCGAAACGCGAACCGACAAGCGTCCGGTGATGGCCGACCTCCGCGAGTCGGGCGCCATCGAGCAGGACGCCGACATGATCGTCTTCATCTACCGCGACGATTACTACAACAAGGAAAATTCGCCGGACAAGGGCCTGGCCGAAGTGATCATCGGCAAGCAGCGAAGCGGCCCGACGGGCTCCTTCAAGCTCAAGTTCTTCGGCGAATACACGCGGTTCGACAACCTCTCGCACGACTCCATCGGTTCGTTCGAGTAAGTCCGCCGCGAATCGGACCGCGGCCTGAACGGCCGTGCGTCCATCCGTGGCGGTTCACAGCCCATGCGACGCCGGCTGCCTAGCCTGCAGCGGTGGACCGCATCGCTCTCGACTCGGAAGCCTTGGCCAGCGTCGGCTACGACGCGGCCGGCCGCGTGCTGGAAGTCGAATTCACCAGCGGCCGCGTCTACCAGTATTTCGACGTGCCGCGGCACGAGGTCGAACAGATGCTCCGGGCCGGATCGCAGGGCGCGTATTTCAGCGAACGCGTGCGCGACCGCTACGCGTTCGAGCTGGTGCACTGAGGGGCCATCGAGCGGGTGCCGGCCGCGCGCGCGCTCGCTAGACTGTCGCGATGGCACGCCCGACCTCCGCCACCATCCACGTCGACGCCCTGCGACATAACCTGGGCCAACTGCGCAGTCGCGCCGCCCGGAGCCGGATCATGGCCGTGGTCAAGGCCGACGGCTACGGCCACGGGCTGGAGCGGGTGGCCCGCGCGCTGGCCGGCGCCGACGCATTCGGTGTCGCGGCGCTGTCGGACGCCGAGCGGCTGCGAGCCGCCGGCATCTCCCAGCCGATCCTGCTGCTGTCGGGCTTCGACGAGCCCGCCGACATCGAGCGCCTCCGCGGCCTGCACGTCTGGACCGCGGTGCACCACGCCTCGCAGCTGGAAATGCTCGAGCAGGCCGGGCCGGGCGAGCCGCTCGACTGCTGGCTCAAGCTCGACAGCGGCATGCACCGGCTCGGCTTCGCGCCGGATGCCTTCCGCGACGCGCATCGCCGGCTGCTCGCATTGCGCGACGCGGGGACCGTCGGCGACGTCGTGCTGATGAACCACTTCGCGAGTTCGGACGAGTTCGCCGACAGTCCCTCGCAGGGCCTGCAGACACGCGAGCAGCTCGACGTCTTCCGCCACGCGACCGCCGGGCTCGACGGACTGCGCTCGCTCGCCAACTCGGCCGCCGTCCTCGGCTGGCCGGCCGCGCACGACGACTGGGTGCGCCCGGGCGGCGCGCTGTACGGCATCTCGGTGGTGGAGGGCCGCACCGGCGCCGATTTCGGCCTGCGTCCCGCGATGACGCTCTCCACGCGGCTCATCGCGGTCAACCGCGTGTGCAAGGGCGGCCGCATCGGTTACGCCGGCACGTGGGAATGCCCCGAGGACATGGACGTGGGCGTTGCCGCGATCGGCTACGGCGACGGTTATCCGCGCGCCGCGCCGCCGGGCACGCCGGTGCTGGTGGGCGGCCATCGAACGCAGGTGATCGGGCGCATCTCGATGGACCTCATGACGATCGACCTGCGCGGCGTTCCCGAGGCGCGTGTCGGCGCGCCCGTGACACTCTGGGGCGAGGAACTGCCGGTCGAGACGATCGCCGCGGGTGCGCGCACCATCGGTTACGAACTCACCTGTTCGATCACGCGCCGCGTCCGGTTCATCGAGCGCTGACGCCGTGCCTGTCGCGATCGTCTGGTTCCGGAACGACCTGCGGCTCGACGACCAGCCCGCGCTGCGCGCGGCGATCGAAGGCGGCTTCGACGTCCTGCCGGTCTATGTGCACGATCCGGACGGGGAGGGCGCTTGGGCGCCGGGCGCCGCATCCAATGCGTGGCGGGCGCGTTCGCTGGACGCGCTCGATGCGGCGTTGCACGCACGCGGCAACCGGCTGCATCGCTTCCTCGGCCATGCGGGGCCGACCCTCGCCGGTATCGCGGCGGCCAGCGGCGCATCAGCGGTGTTCTGGAACCGCCGCTACGAGCCGGCGATCGAGGCTCGCGACGCGCGCATCAAGCGCGACCTGCGCGAGCAGGGCCTGCAGGTGGAAAGCTTCAACGGCGCGCTGCTCGCCGAGCCGTGGACGATCCGCACGAAGCAGGGCGGCCCGTACCGCGTGTTCACCCCGTACTACCGCGCCGTACTCGCGCAGTGGTCGCCGGAGGCCTGCTGGTCCGCCCCGGAGCGCATTCCGCCGGCCGAGGGCGGCCCCGAGGGCGTCGTGGCCGAAGCGCTGAGGCTGGTCCCCGATCGGGACTGGGACACCTCGTTCTGGGAGCACTGGACGCCGGGGGAGGCCGGTGCGCACGCCGCGCTGGAGGCGTTCGTCGAAGGGGCGCTGCACGCGTACGCGGTCGATCGCGACCGACCGGACCGGATCGGGACGTCGCGGCTGTCGCCCCACCTGCATTTCGGCGAGATCGCGCCCTGGCGCGTCGTCGAGGCGGTCGAGCGCCTGCGCGGCCCGGTGCCGGATACGCACATCGACAGCTTCGTGCGCGAACTCGTCTGGCGGGAGTTCGCCACGCACCTGCTGCACCACACACCGCAGTCCGCCGACCGGGACCTCGACCCGCGCTTCGCGGGGTTCGACTGGGCACGTCCGCCGCGCCGCATGCTCCAGGCCTGGCGACGCGGCCGCACGGGCGTGCCGATCCTCGACGCCGGCATGCGCGAGCTGTGGACTACGGGCTGGATGCACGGCCGGGTGCGGATGCTCGTCGCCAGCTATCTGTGCAAACACCTGCGCGTGCACTGGCGCACCGGCGCCGAGGTCTTCTGGGACTCGCTCGTGGACGCCGACCTCGCGAACAATTCGATGGGCTGGCAATGGGTGGCCGGCACGGGCGCTGATGCCGCGCCGTATTTCCGCATCTTCAACCCGGTGACGCAGGCCGAGCGGTTCGACCCCGACGGCGCGTATGTCGCACGGTGGATTCCGGAACTCGCTGCGTTGCCGATGCCGCTCCGCCACGCGCCGTGGCGCGACCCCGCGGCGCTGGCGCGCGTTGCGCCACGCTATCCCCGGCAGCCGCTCGTCGACCTCGCGCGTGGCCGCGACGACGCGCTGCTCGCGTACCGGCGCCTACGGGATGCACGCCGCGCGGACGAAGACGGCTAGAAGCTGAATGGGGGCAGGCGGCCGTCACCTGTCGCCGACGGAATCGCACCTAGCGTGGCCTCGGTTCATCACCGAGGTCCTGCCATGAAAACCCATTCCAAGCTCCTGATCGCCGCGCTGGCCACCGCGATGGTCGCGGGTTGCGCCACCAATCCGAATGCCTATTCGACCAACCCGACGACGAACGACCGCACGCGCAACGGCGCGCTGATCGGCGCGGCCGTGGGCGCCGTCGCCGGCGTGCTCAGCGGCGACGACGCCGTCGAGCGTCGCCAGCGTGCCCTCGTCGGCGCGGGCGTCGGCGCACTTGCCGGCGGCGCCGTCGGCAACTACCAGGACCGCCAGGAACGCGCGCTGCGTGACAGCCTGCAGGGCACCGGCGTCGGCGTCGTCCGCCAGGGCGACAACATCGTCCTGACCATGCCGGACGCCATCACCTTCGGCACCGCCAGCTCTGCGTTGCAGCCGCAGTTCCGCCCGGTGCTCGACAATCTGGCCACCACCCTGAGCCAGTACAACCAGACGGTCATCAACGTCGCGGGTCATACCGACCAGCGCGGTGACGCCGGCTACAACCTGAACCTGTCGCAGCAGCGCGCCGAGTCGGTCGCCGGCTACCTCAGCGGTCGTGGCGTGACGCGTGACCGCATGGTCGTCGTCGGCCGCGGCGAGACCCAGCTGCTCTGCATGGAGAACACCGAGTCGTGCTGGTCGCGCAATCGCCGCGTCGAGATCACGCTGGTGCCGCTCCGCGCCCAGGGCTGATCGATTTCGTGAGGAAGAACGGAGCGCTTCGGCGCTCCGTTTTTTATGGGCGATCGGGAAACCGCGCGGTCGCTCCGGTGGCCTAGGGCGCGGGTCGCTCCTGCTGGCTGTGGACCGGCGTACATCCGCGACGGCGCGCCGCGGTCCGGAGTAGGCGCCCGATACCCGCGACACGGCCGACCGTCATTCCTACGAGCCCGCGAACGAACCGCGCCGCTTCAGTCGTCCGGCGAGGAGCGGTCCTTGTTCCCGCTGCCCTCGTCGGCCTCGTGGAGGCCGAGGCGGTATTCGACCCGATTGAGCGTCACCAGCACCGCGAGCGTCAGCAGCGTTGCGGCCACGGCGAGGACGAAGTGGTGCAGCCCGGTCATCACGCCGATCACCGCCACCATCAGCAGCGACGCCGCGGTGGTGATGCCGGCCACGGGCGCGCCGCGTCGGCGGGCGAAGATCGTGCCGGCGCCGATGAAGGCGACGCCGTTCACCACGGCTTCCACCAGGCGCAACGGATCGATGCGCAACTGGACGACGTCCGAATGGCCGGGCGGGTTCTCGAGCGTGAGCCGGCTGAGCGCCATGAGCAGGGCGGCCGCACCGGCGACCAGCATGTGGGTTCGGAAGCCGGCGGGGCGGTTCTTGAGTTCCCGCTCGTAGCCGATCACGCCGCCGAGCAGCATCGCGCCGGCCGCCGCCGCGACCGCTTCCAGTTCCGCCTGCCATTCCATGCCGTCACGTTCGGTGAGACGGCGTCAACGTACCGTCGCCGCGCACGCCTTGTCGGCGCGCTGACGGTCCGCCTCCTACGGTCGCTGCATGCCTTCCGATCTCGTCGTTCTCCGCCGTGAAGGGCTGTACTGCCCGCAGGGCGACTTCTACATCGACCCGTGGAAGCCGGTGGAGCGGGCGGTGATCACGCACGGCCACGGCGACCATGCGCGTCCGGGCAACGCCGTCTATTACGCGGTGCGCGACGGGCTGCCGATCCTGCGCTGGCGGCTGGGCGAGCAGGACTACCGCGTCACCGAATACGGCGAGCCGTTCGAGATCGGCGACGCGCGCGTCTCCTTCCATTCCGCCGGCCATGTGCTGGGCTCGTCGCAGGTGCGGATCGAGGCCGACGGCCAGGTCTGGGTGGCGTCCGGCGACTACAAGCGCCAGCCGGATCCCACCTGCGCGCCGTTCGAGGTCGTCGCGTGCGACACCTTCATCACCGAGGCGACGTTCGGCCTGCCGATCTACCGCTGGCCCGACACCGGCGACGTCGCCCGCGAGATCGTCGAGTGGCGCGACCACTGCGCCGCCCGCGGCGAGGCGGCGGTGCTGCTCTGCTACGCCCTCGGCAAGGCGCAACGCGTGCTGGCCGAACTCGCGATGTGGACCGACCGCCCGGTGTTCCTGCACGGCGCGGTAGCGGCGGGCGTGCAGGTCTATCGCGATGCGGGCGTCCGCATGGTCGAGACGTTGCCGGTGTCGGAAACGGCGAAGGGTGCCGAGTTCGCCGGCGAGCTGGTGCTCGCCCGGCCATCGGCCGCCGGCAGCCCGTGGATGCGCCGATTCAAGCGCGCCCAGACGGGCTTCGCGTCGGGCTGGATGCGGGTGCGCGGCAACCGCCGGCGCCGCAACTACGACCGCGGCTTCGTGGTCTCCGACCATGCCGACTGGCCCGACCTCATGCGCACGATCCGCGAAACCGGGGCGCGGCGCGTGATCTGCACGCACGGAAACACCGACGCGATCATCCGCGCGCTCAACGACGACGGGATCCCGGCGGAAGCGTTCGCGACCGATTTCGGCGGGGAGGGCGAATGAAGCGCTTCGCCGCGCTCTACACCGAGCTCGACCGGAGCACGGCGACGCTCGACAAGCGGGCGGCGCTGGTCGCGTACTTCCGCGATGCGCCGCCCGCGGATGCGGTGTGGGCGTTGTGGCTGCTGTCGGGGGGCAAGCTCGCGAAGATCGCGAACACGCGCGAGCTGCGCGAATGGCTGGCCCAGGAATCCGGCACGCCGGAATGGCTGATCGACGATTCGCATGCCCACGTCGGCGACCTGGCCGAGACCCTCACGTTGCTGCACGACGATCCGCCGCCGGGCCTGCCCGACGTGCCGCTGCACGAATGGGTCGAGAAGCGCCTCCTGCCGATCGCCGGTCGGGATCCCGCGCTCCGCCGCGCCGCGGTCGTCGACGGCTGGCGATCGTTGTGTTCGGACGAGCGCCTCGCCTTCAACAAGCTGCTGACGGGCGCGCTGCGCGTCGGCGTCTCGCAGCGTCTCGTGCAACAGGCGCTCGCGGAGATGTCCAGCATCGACATCGCGCGCATCGCCCAACGCATGCTCGGCAGCTGGGCGCCCACGCCACGATTCCTGCGCGACCTTCTCGATCCGGAGGAACTGCCGGGCGATCGCGAACAGCCGTATCCGTTCTTCCTCGCATCGCCGCTGGAGGCCGAGGCGCCCACGCTCGGCGCGATCGACGACTGGCTGCTCGAATGGAAGTGGGACGGCATCCGGCTGCAGCTGATCCGACGCGGACCGGAGATCGCGCTGTGGTCGCGCGGCGAGGAACGCCTCGATGGCCGTTTTCCCGAGATCGAGGACGCTGCGACGCTGCTCCCGCGCGATTGCGTCATCGACGGCGAGCTGATCGGCTGGCGCGCCGGCGACGAACAGCCGTTGCCGTTCACCGCATTGCAGACGCGCATCCAGCGCCGCAAGCCGGGCCCGAAAACGCTGGCCGACACCCCGGTCGTCGTCCTCGCCTACGACCTCCTCGAGCTCGACGGCCGCGACCTGCGCGAGGTGCCGCTCGGCGAGCGGCGCACCATGCTCGACGACCTGCTGTCGTCGACGAACGATCCGCGGATCGTGCCGTCGCCCGTGATCGAGGCCGGCGACTGGAGCGAAGCGCTCGCGCTGCGCGAAGCCGCACGCGAGCGCGGCGTCGAAGGCCTGATGCTCAAGCGGCGTGCCTCGACGTACCAGGTCGGCCGTCGCCGCGGCGACTGGTGGAAGTGGAAGATCGATCCGCTCAACATCGATGCGGTGCTGATCTACGCGCAGTCCGGCCATGGGCGGCGCAGCACGCTGTTCACCGACTACACGTTCGGGCTGTGGGACGGCGACACGCTGGTGCCGGTCGCCAAGGCCTACTCGGGACTCGACGACAAGGAGATCCTGCAGCTCGACCGATGGATCCGCGCGCATACGATCGAACGCTTCGGTCCGGTGCGCTCGGTCGAGGCGGTGCACGTCTTCGAACTCGGGTTCGAGGCGGTGAACCGATCGACGCGGCACAAGTCCGGCATCGCCGTGCGCTTCCCCCGCATCCTGCGCTGGCGGCAGGACAAGACGCCGCGGGATGCGGACAAGCTCGCTACGCTGCGGGCGTTGGCACGATGACCGGCTTCCTGCTGCGCGGCGCGCAGCCGCCCGACGGCGACGATCCGTACGCGGCCTATCCCGAACAGCCGCGACCGGATGCACCGCGGCAGACGGTGCAGTCGATCCGCCGCGAGCAGGCGCGGGCGGCCGCGGCGGCGCGCCGGCGCGCGGAAGCGGCCACCCGGGCCCAGCGGCAGCGCGACGCGGCAGTCGATCCGCTGTGCGTGCTGGAAGGCACCGTGCCCGAGGCGGCCGGCGTTCGCCGTTCGAGCCGTGCCGAGGGCGAGACGCCCGCAGTCGCCTTGCAGTCGTGGTTCGCCGCGCGTGGCTGGTCGCCTGCGGCGTTCCAGGAAGACGTCTGGTCGCGCTATCTGCGCGGCGAGTCGGGGCTTCTGCATACGCCGACCGGAAGCGGCAAGACGCTCGCGGCGTTCGGCGGCCCACTGCTGCAGGCGCTGGCCGAACCCGCAGCCGACTGCACGCCGCGACATGCGCTGAAGGTGCTGTGGATCACCCCGCTGCGTGCGCTCGCCGCCGACACCTTGCGCGCGCTGCGCGAACCGGTCGAGGGACTCGGCCTCGACTGGACGCTCGGCCTGCGCACCGGTGACGCCTCCGCGCGCGACAAGCGGCTCGCGCGCGAGGGCGGGCTCGACGTCCTCGTGACCACGCCCGAGTCGCTGGCCCTGCTGCTGTCGTATCCCGACACGTCGCCGCAGCTGGGCTCGCTGCGCTGCGTCGTCGTGGACGAATGGCACGAACTGCTCGGCACCAAGCGCGGCGTCCTGCTGCAGCTGGGACTCGCCCGGCTGCGCGCGCAGTCGTCGGCGCTGCGCATCTGGGGCCTGTCAGCGACGTTGGGCAACCTCGACGAGGCGCGCGACGTGCTGCTGCCGCACGCGCCCGGGGCCACCACGGTGTCCGGCGCCGCACCGCGCGCGATGACGCTGGAGACGCTCGTACCCGACGAGGGCGAACGGTTCCCTTGGGCCGGACACCTCGGCCTGACGCAGCTCTCGCGCGTGGCGGAGCGCATCTCGCGCGCGCGCACGAGCCTGCTCTTCACCAACACCCGCGCGTACGCCGAGCTCTGGCACCAGGCGTTGCAGGCGGTGTGGCCGGAGGATCCGTCGACGCTCGCCCTGCACCACGGTTCGCTCGATCCGGCGCTGCGCGCCGAGGTCGAAGCGGGGCTTCGCGACGGGCGACTGCGATGCGTCGTCGCGACGTCGAGCCTCGACCTCGGCGTCGATTTCCCCGCCGTGGACCAGGTGTTCCAGCTCGGCAGCCCGAAGGGCACGGCCCGCCTGCTGCAACGTGCGGGCCGCGCGAAGCACCGGCCGGGCGAATCGGGCCACGTCGTCTGCATCCCCACGCACCTGCTCGAGCTGGTCGAGTTCGCGGCGGTGCGCGAGGCGATCGGGCACGGCGAAGTCGAGGCGCGGCGACCGCCGCGCATGAGCCTCGACGTGCTGGCACAGCACTGCGTGACGCTCGCGGCCGGGGGCGGCTTCGATGCGGACGAACTGCTCGCCGAGGTGCGTGGCACGCACGCGTTTGCGGGACTGGCGGACGAGGCCTGGCAGTCGGTGCTCGATTTCGTCGTGCAGGGCGGCCGTGCGCTCGAACACTATCCGGACTTCCATCGCGTCGTTCGCGAGCCCGACGGCCGCTACGTGGTCGAGGACCGGCGCGTGGCGATGCGGCATCGCCTGTCGATCGGCACGATCGCCAGCGAGGGCAGCGTCGCGGTGAAGCTGATGCGCGGCGGCACGCTCGGCGCGGTGGAGGAGGGCTTCATCGCGCGGCTCAAGCCCGGTGACCGTTTCTTGTTCTCCGGCCGCATGCTGCAGCTCGTACGCATGGAGGCGATGACGGCGCTCGTGCAGCGCGCGCCGGCAGGGGAGGGACAGGTGCCGCAGTGGACCGGCATCCGGCAGCCGCTGTCGCGCGAACTGGCCTCGCGCGTGGAGCGCCTGCTCGCGCGGCCGGTCGACGCGCCGGAGATGCGCGCCGTGGAGAACCTGCTGGGCCTGCAGTCGCGGCTGTCGTCGCTGCCGGGTAACGGTCGGCTGCTGGTGGAGTGGACCAAGACGCGCGAGGGTCCCCAGCTGTTCGTGTTCCCGTTCGCGGGGCGCCTTGCGAACGAAGGCCTCGCCGCGTTGCTGGCCCTGCGCTGGGCACGCGAGGCGCCCAACACGTTCGGCTATGCCGCGAACGACTACGGCTTCGTGCTGAAGCCGGCGAAGGACGTCGAGGTCGACGCGGACCACCTGCGCACGCTGCTCGCGCCGGAGCGCCTGTTCGAGGACCTGCGCGAGAGCCTCAACGTGGGCGAACTCGCGCGCCGGCAGTTCCGCGAGATCGCCCGCATCGCCGGCCTGCTGCCGCCGACGCTGCCGGGTCGGCCGCAGAAGAGCATGCGCCAGCTGCAGGCGTCGAGCGGGCTGCTGTACGACGTGCTGCAGCGTCACGATCCCCACCACATGCTGCTCGAGCTCGCCGAACGCGAAGTCTTCGCGGGTCAGCTCGAAGTGCAGCGCCTGCAGGTCGTGCTCGACGACTGCGCAGGCCGCGAGATCCGCCTCGTACGCACCGCGGGGCTGACGCCGCTGTCGTTCCCGTTGTGGGCCGAAGGCCAGCGCGGGCAGCACAGCTCGGAGGACTGGCGCACGCGCGTGCAGCGCGCCGCCGAACGACTGGAAAAACGCCATGCGCGTGGATGACGGCCGCTGGGTCGACGCGGAGATCGCCGGCGAGCCGATGCGGCTGCTCGCATCACGCGCGCTGTACTGGCCGCGCGAGCGCCGGCTGTTCCTCTCCGACCTGCATCTCGGCAAGGCCGACGTCTTCCGTCGCGCGGGCATCGGGCTGCCGCGCGGCGGTACGGCGGACGACCTCGATCGCCTCTCGCAGGCGATCAGCGCGACCGGCGCGACGTCGGTGTGGATCCTCGGCGACGTGGTCCACGGCGCGGTGAACGACAGCGCATGGCGCGACGACTGGGCGGCATGGCGCGCGACCCATCCCGACGTCGCGGTCGCCGCGCTGACCGGCAACCACGATCGCGCGCTCGCGGGCGCGGGCCTCGGCGTCGAACTGCTCGGCGAAGCCGTCGACACGGGGCCGTTCGCACTGCGCCATGAACCGCAGCGGGTGGAGGGCCTGCACGTCGTGAGCGGGCACCTGCATCCCTGCGTGTCGATTCCCGAACTCGGGCCGCGCCGCTGGCCGGTCTTCTGGCTGCAGCCGCGCATCACCGTGCTGCCGGCGTTTTCGGCGTTCACCGGCGGCTGCAACGTGGATGCCTCGCACGCCGACGGCCTGGTGGTCTGCGCCGACGGGACGGCCGCGTGGCTGCGGCGACCGCGTCGGCGTGGGAACGCCGCCGGCTGAACAGGGCCATCCGCCGGCCTTGTGATGCCGGCCCGCGCCCCTATACTGGTTGCGTCAGCGGATTGCTGGCTCCCGGGGGTGCACTGGCTTCGACGGGGGTCGCGAAATCGCCTGGCGCATGCCGAGGGGGTAGCTTTCCTCGTTAATCCAGCTGCAAAACTCTAGTTGCCAACGACGACAACTACGCTCTCGCCGCTTAAGGCGTAAGCCCCGAAACAGCTTGTGTCCGTGCTCGCTGCGTAGGGTCATCATCACGGAATCGCCGGTGATGGCTGCCTGTCAGTCGCCGGTTAACTCAAAGCGGGCTGGTCCTGGGATGCGCTTTGCACGCCGTGCTGTCCCGGGGCGAGATCCAACGGCGAGCTAAGCATGTAGTGCCGGGGATGGAGTGCCTTCGGACGGGGGTTCGACTCCCCCCACCTCCACCAATCCCAGAAGGCCCCGCCGAAAGGCGGGGCCTTTGTCTTGGCCCCGTCCACGCAGACGGCGACGGTATGCTGTCGCGATGCAACCTGCGAACCCCGCATCGAGCACGCTCGCCTCGCGCCTCCTGCCGCGCGGGAGCCACCTGCTCGCGTTCGCGGTGCTGCTGGCGTCGCTGCTGCTCGTGTGGATGGCGTGGAGCACCGCGCGCGAACGCGAGATGCGCGCCGCGCGCGCGGAATTCGAAAGCGCGACCGACGAGGTCGCCGACCTGCTGCGGCAGCGCCTGTCGCAATACGAGCTCCTGACCCGCGGCGGCGTCTCGCTGTTCGCGTCCGTCGCGCGGCCGACGCCACGCCAGTGGCAGGCCTACGTCGACGGCATGGGCGTGGCCGAACGCTATCCGGTGATCGTCGGGCTCGGCTTCGTGGGTTACGTGCCTAACGCGCGGCTGTCGCAACTCCAACTCGAATGGCGCGACTCGGGCTACGGCCTTCTCAACATCCGGCCGCGGGGCGTACGCCAGGTCTACGGTCCGATCCTCTACCTCGAACCGCGTCGTCCCGAGAATGTCGCGGCGATCGGCTTCGACATGTACAGCGAAGCCGAGCGCCGCCTCGCGATGGATGCGTCCCTGCAGGACGGCCGCCCGCACCTCACCGGCTCGGTCCGCCTCGTGCAGGACGGGCCCGGCCTTCCGTCCAGCCTGCTGATGTACCTGCCCATCTACCGTGCCGGCGACCAGCCCGCCACGCTGGAAGCCCGCCGCGAGTCGATGCAGGGCTGGATCTACGCCCCCATGCGGATGCAGCCGTTCGTGGACGACGTGCTCGGCGACCGGTTGCGCGAACTGCACGTCCGCATCGTCGATACGACCGGTGGCGCCGAACGCATCCTGTTCGACGGTGGCACGCGCACCGCGGTGCCGGCGTTCACCCGGAGCGTCACGCGTCCGATGTACGGCCGGCGCTGGCGTTTCGAATACGCCTCGCGGGAACTCGCCGAGACGGCACCCGGGTTGCGCACGCTGCGGGGCATCCTGCTGCTGGGCCTGGTCGCCGCACTGCTGCTGTACGGCATCGCGTTCACGCTCGCGCGCACCGGCATCCGCGCGCGCGCGATCGCCGCACGGCTGACCGAGGAGTACCGGCGCAGCGAGATGCGCTTCCGCGCGGCCATGCAGTATTCGGCGATCGGCAAGGCGCTCCTCGACAGCCACGACTGCGTGGTCGACGTGAATCCCTCGTTCGCGCGCATCATCGGTCGGCCCGCGGAGCAGCTGGCGGGCCTGCCGTTCGAATCGTTGTTCGATGCGCGCGAGGGCGAAGCGCCGAAGCGCGAGGAGTCCGAAGGCGTGTGGCGGGGCATGCGCCGCTTCCAGCGCCCGGACGGCGGCGTTCGGCACGTGCACCTGACGTATTCGCACGTGCCCGGCACCGTCGGCCAGGACGTCGCCGGGCTGCTGCAGATGGAGGACGTCACCGAACGGCTGCTCGCGGAGGCGAGGGTGCATGCGCTCAATCGCACGCTCGAGGCGCGCGTCGCGATGCGCACGCGGGAACTCATGCGCGCCAACCAGGAACTCGAATCGTTCGCCTACAGCGTTTCGCACGACCTGCGCGCGCCGCTGCGGGCGATCGACGGATTCAGTCGCATCCTTTCCGAGCGCTATGGCGAGCGCCTCGACGACGCCGGCCGGGGCTACCTCGTGCGGGTGCGCCGCGCCGCCACGCGCATGGGCGAGCTGATCGACTCGATGCTGCAGCTCTCGCGCCTGTCGCGAAGCGCGCTGAAAGTCGAGACCGTCGACCTCAGCCGCATGGCCACCGAACTGCTCGAAGAACTGCAGGTCGCCGACCCCGAACGCCGCGTCGAGACCGTGGTGCAACCCGGCCTCGACGTGCCCGGCGATCCGTCGCTCCTGCGCGGCCTGATGCAGAACCTGCTGGGCAATGCCTGGAAGTTCTCGCGGCAACGCGAACCGGCGCGTATCGAGTTCGGCCTGACGCCCGAGGGCGAGTACTTCGTCCGCGACAACGGCGCCGGATTCCCGCAGGAGTACGTGGACAAGCTGTTCCGGCCGTTCCAGCGCCTGCACACGGAGGAACACTTCGCCGGGCACGGCATCGGGCTGGCGACGGTGTTCCGCATCGTCGAGCGCCACGGCGGCACCATCCGCGCCGAAGGCGCGGTGGGGGAAGGCGCGACCTTCTACTTCACCCTGCCGGGGCCGGGCGAGGTCTAGGCGTTCTTGTTGTGCGCCCGCATGGTGCGCTGCTTCTCGCGCTGCCAGTCGCGTTCCTTGCTCACGTCGCGCTTGTCGTGCTCCTTCTTGCCCTTCGCAAGCGCGACCTCCGCCTTCACCTTGTTGCCTTTCCAGTACAGCGCGGTCGGCACGACGGTGTAGCCGTCACGCTGCATGCGCCCGATCAGGCCGTCGATCTCGTTCCGGTGCATCAGCAGCTTGCGCGTGCGCCGCTCCTCGGGGATCACGTGCGTCGACGCCGACAGCAGCGGGGTGATCTGCGCGTTGAAGAGGAACATCTCGCCGTTGCGGATGACGGCATAGGCTTCGCCGATGTTCGCGCGACCGGCGCGGATCGCCTTCAGCTCCCAACCCTGCAGGGCCAGGCCGGCTTCGGTGCGCTGTTCCAGGTGGTACTCGTAGCGCGCGCGCTTGTTCAGCGCGATCGTGCCGCCGGCGGCCTTTGACTTATCCTTGCCGGACTTTCCCTTCGAATGCTTGCTCATCGGCCCATTGTCCCCGATCGCGGGGCGAGCCGGCGAGAAGGACCGAGAATGCCCACCATCCGCCGCACCGCGCTCGTCGAGCACTCCGCCGCCCGGATGTTCGGGCTCGTCAATGACGTCCGGGGGTATCCGGCGCGATTCGACTGGTGCGACGGCGCGACGGTGCTCGAGGAATCCCCCGACCGCATGCTCGCGCGGCTCGACCTGAGGCTCGGTGCGTTCCGCACCTGGTTCGTGACCGAGAACGTGCTCGCGCCGCCGCACCACATCGACCTGAAGCTCGTCGAGGGCCCGTTCCGTCGCCTCGGCGGGCGGTGGGAGTTCCACGCACTGGACGAATGCGCCTGCCGCGTCACCCTGAGCCTCGACTTCGAGCCGGCCGTGCGCCTGCTGTCGGGCGCGTTCGCGCTCGGCTTCCAGACGCTGGCCGACCGCATGGTGGACGACTTCGTCCGCGCGGCCGACCGCGCCGACACGTGATGCGGATCGAAGTGGTCTGCGCCTGGCCTCGGCGCCACGCGTCGACGTGGCTGGACCTGCCGCAAGGCGCGACGGTGGCCGACGCGTTGCGCGCCGCCGGACTGGAGGGTTCGGCTGTCGCCGTGTTCGGCGAACGCGCGGAACCCGGCCGGACGCTGGCCGAAGGGGATCGAGTGGAAGTGCTGCGCCCGCTGATCGCGGACCCCAAGGACGCGCGCCGTCGGCGTGCGTCGAAGCGCGCCGACTAGGCGATCAACCGCCGCGGCGGCGCTTCTTGTCCTTGTCCTTCGCCAGGTTCGGTCCGAACTGGCGGATGGACTGGCGCGCGAGCTGCTCGTCCTGCTCCGGGAAGTAGTCGCCTTCCCAGCGCACCACCTTGTCGCCCTCGAAGAACACCGTCAGGTTCTTCTTCTCGGTCTTCGCGACCCGGCCGACACGCTGCGTGGCGACGTAGTCCCACCGATCCTGGTGGTACGGATCGGCCACCGATGGCGTGCCGAGCAGGAGCGCCACCTGCTGCTTGTCCATTCCGGCCTGCAACTGGTCGACCGCCGACTTCTCGAGCAGGTTCCCCTGGTAGACGGGCTGGTGGTAGACGATGCCGCAGCCGGTGGTGAGCAGCGCGGCGACGAGGACGGGAAGCAGCTTTCGCATGGGACTCGAGGATCCGGCACGACGAGGTCGTGGACGGCCGGATGATACACTGCCGTCCGCCCGCCGCGTCCCGTGCGGCGACGTGCGTCAGCCGCGGTTGGGCGACGCGAGGCGAGCAGAATGCTCGGCGCCCGCAGCGGCCGCCACGGAGCCCCGATGGAATCGCAAGACCTCCGCAACGCCGGCCTCAAGGTGACCCATCCGCGCCTTCGCATCCTCGACGTGCTCGAGACGACGCAGAGCCGGCACCTCACGGCCGAGGACATCTACCGCAAGCTGCTCGACGCGGGCGAGGACATCGGACTGGCGACGGTGTACCGCGTGCTCACCCAGTTCGAGGCGGCGGGGCTGGTGCTGAAGCACCATTTCGAGTCCGGGCAGTCCGTGTACGAACTCGATCGCGGCGAGCATCACGACCACATGGTCGACGTCGACACCGGCAAGATCATCGAGTTCGAGAGCGCGGAGATCGAGGCGCTGCAGCATCGGATCGCGGCCGAGCACGGCTACGAGATCGAAGCGCATTCGCTCGTGCTGTACGTGCGCAAGAGCAAGTCGGCCGCGCGCTGATCGATCCAAGGCGGCGCCGCAATCCGGACTCGGCCCGGCCTTGCGAATCCGCGGTGTCCGAGCGTGACCCGCCCGTCGGTAGCGCGGCCGCGCCGCTCGTCGCCTTCGAGGATTTCGCGGGGCGCCCGGCGGTAACAGGGAGAGTGGGGCGAGCACGCTGCGTGCCGCGCTGCCGTCGTCGTCCTACGTCGTCGAGCCCGAATACGCTCGGATGTCGCCGACCTCGCGGCATCCATGGCGCCGGGCACCCCGCCGGCGCGCTGGATCCATGCGGTCAGACGACGTCCTGCAGCAGCCGCTTCGCCGCCGCGCGCGCCTCGCGGGTCAACTCGACACCGCCGAGCATGCGCGCGAGTTCTTCCTCGCGATCTCCCGTGGACAGCGCACGCACCTCGCTCTGCGTGACGCCGTCGCTCTTGGACTTCATGACGCGATAGTGCGAATGGCCCTGCGCGGCCACCTGCGGAAGGTGAGTGACGCACAGCACCTGGCGGTGATCGCCGAGCGCGCGCAGCTTCTGCCCGACGATGTGCGCGACGGCGCCGCCGATGCCGGTGTCGACCTCGTCGAAGATCATCGTCGGCACCGCATCGAGCCCGAGCGAGGCCACCTCGATGGCGAGCGAGATGCGCGCGAGCTCGCCGCCCGAAGCCACCTTGCGCAGCGGCCGCGTCGGCTGGCCCGGGTTGGCGCTGACCATGAATTCCACGCGCTCGGCGCCCTGCGGATCGGGCCGATCGGAGGCCGTCGGCTCGAAAGCCAGTTCGAACGTGCCGCCGCCCATCCCGAGTTCGCCCATCAGCTCGGTGGTCGCCGCCGACAGCGAGGACGCCGCCGCCCGGCGCGCGGCGCTGAGAACCGCGGCCGCCGCGGCCCATGCCTCGCCGGCACGGGCGATCTCCGCGTCGAGCACGACGAGCCGATCGCCCGCGCCGCGCAGCGCTTCGAGCTCGGTGCGAAGCGCGTCGCGCCGCGGGCCGAGCTGGTCGGGCGTCAGCCGGTGCTTCCGCGCCAGTTCGTGGATCCGGCCGAGCCGGCGCTCGAGTGTCTCGAAGGCGTCCGGATCGATGTCGAGGTCGCTGCGGATGCGTTCGAGCGCGGCGAGCGCCTCGTCGACCTGGATGGTCGCGAGGTCGAGCATGCCGTCGACGTCGAGCAGCCGCGGCTCGTGTTCGCTCGCGCGGCCGAGTTCGCCACGCACCTGCGCGATGACCCGCGAGATCGACGGACCTTCGTCGCCGCCGAGGCGTGCGAAGGCGTTGTCGCAGGCGCCGATGAGGGCGGTGGCGTGGCCGAAGCGGCGATGGTCGACCTGCAGCTTCTCGAGGCTGGCGGGTTCCAGATCCTCGCGCTCCAGCTCGACGAGCTGGTGCTGGAGCCAGTCGATCCGGTCGGAGACGTCGCCCTGCGCCGACAGCCGCTCCCGCTCCCGAAGCAGGTCCGACCAGACCGTCGCCGCGCGGGCGACCGCGGCGCGCTGCGCATCCGTCCGGCCGAATGCGTCGAGAAGCGCCATCTGGCTCGAGCGCGACAGCAGCGCCTGATGCTCGTGCTGGCCGTGGATCTCGACCAGCCGGCCGCTCAGCTCGTTCAGCTGGGCGATCGTCGCGGGGCGGCCGTTGATCCACGCCTTCGAGCCGCCGTCGGCACGGACGACGCGGCGGATCCGGCAGGCGCCGGCCTCGTCCTCATCGTCGAGCTCGTTGTCGCGCAGCCAGTCGCGCGCGGCGGGGGCGCCCGCGAGGTCGAAGTCGGCGGACAGCTCGGCGCGCTCGGCGCCGTGGCGGACGACGCCGCTGTCCGCGCGGAGCCCGGAAATGAGCCCGAGCGCGTCGACCAGCAGCGACTTGCCGGCACCGGTCTCGCCGGAGATCACCGTGAGGCCGGGGCCGAATTCCAGCTCGGCGCCGGTGACGACGGCGAACTGCTTCAGCGAGAGATGGGTCAGCATGTGCGAATTGTGCCCGGCTGCCTGTCGCGCCGATAGCGACGCTGCGGCTTGCGCGGCTCCGCCCGTCCCCTTATATGCCCGTCATGAGCCGTCGACCCAGCGACCCCAGCCAGGATCCCCGTGCGCGCCACCTGCTGCGCACGCTGATCGGGCGGTACATCCACGACGGCGAACCCGTCGGGTCGCAGACGCTCGCCCGCCATTCGGGCCTCGACGTCAGCGCGGCGACGGTGCGCAACATCCTGTCCGACCTCGAGGATGCGGGCCTCCTCAGTGCGCCGCACACCTCGGCCGGCCGGATACCCACGGCGCAGGGGTACCGGCTGTTCGTGGACTCCCTGCTGCAGGTGCGCCCGCTGCCGGAGGGCGAGGTGGCCCGGTTGCGCGAGGAACTGCCCGCGCGGTCGGGCACGCAGGCGCTGCTCGGCAGCGCGTCGGAGCTGCTGTCGGCGATGACGCATTTCGTCGGCGTGGTGAGCGTGCCGCGGCGCGAGCAGTTCGTGTTCCGCCGCATCGAATTCGTCGGCATCGACGAGCAGCGGGTGCTCGCGATCCTGGTATTCGCCGATGGCGACGTGCAGAACCGGATCATCCAGTCCCGCCGGCCGCTGGAGCCCGGCGAGCTCGAACGCGTCGCCAACTACCTCAACGCGCATTTCGCGGGCCGCTCGCTCGCCGACATCCGCAGCGTGCTGCTCCATGAGATGCGTGCGGCGCAGGACGAGCTGAACCGGTTGATGGGCCGGTCGATCGAACTCGCCGAGCAGGCGCTGGCGCCGGCCGACGAGGACATGCTGGTGGCCGGCCAGACGCGCCTGATGGGCGTGCAGGAGCTGGCCGACATCGACCGCCTGCGCGACCTCTTCGACGCGTTCTCGCGAAAGCGCGAGATCCTGCAGCTGCTGGAGCGCACGGCCAAGGCCCCCGGCGTGCGCATCTTCATCGGCGAGGAGACGGGCCTCGCGCCGCTCGACGGCGTATCGCTGGTGACCGCGCCCTACGTCGCCGGCGGGCAGGTGCTGGGCGTGCTGGGCGTGATCGGTCCGACCCGGATGGCCTATGACCGGGTGATCCCCGTGGTGCAGGCCGCGGCCGACATCC
>NZ_BAAGAB020000038.1:0-26807 GCF_047159895.1 Lysobacter xanthus | reverse complement strand
TTCTCGAACAGGAGGTCGAAGTTGAGGCGCTGGCCGTCGCGTGCCTGCTCGATCAACGGCACCGCGGGCACCGTTCGGACGGCGGGGGCGTCGGCGGCGGCGCACAGCCCCGGGACCAGGCAGGCGAGCAGGAGCGCGGGCAATCGCTTCATCGGAATTCCATCAGCGGCTCGCGGCGGGTTGCCGGGCCTCCGTACTGCGATGCACCGGCGCGCCATCGGGTTTAAGCACGGCCGCGAGCGCGTCGCGGAGCATGGCGCCGGTCACCGGCTTGCGGACGAAGGCATCGAAACCGGCATCGCGTGCACGCGGCTCAGCCTCGGCATCGGCGCGGGCGGTCACCGCCAGCAGCGGCGCTTCGAATCCGTGCGACCGCAGCTGGCGCGCGAGCGCGAACCCGTCGAGGCCCGGAAGATCGAGGTCGAGCAGCGCGGCATCGAAGCGCGACAGGCCGACCTCGGCGAGCGCCGCGAGACCGTGCGGCACATGCTTCACGCGATGACCCTGCGCACGCAGCAACCCGGCCACCACCTCGGCGACGGTCGGATCGTCCTCGACGAGCAGCAGGTCGCGCCCGCCGTCGGCGAGCAGCGGGCGCGGTGGGGCCGGGGTCGGGAGTTCGGCTTCGCGCAGCGGCAGGTCGACGAGGAACGTGGAACCGCGCCCCGGCGTGCTGTCGACGCCGATGCGGCCGCCCATGGCTTCGGCGAGTTCGGTGCTGATCGCGAGCCCGAGCCCGCTGCCGCCGTAGCGCGCCGCGGTGCGCGCGCCGTCGGCCTGCTGGAAGCGACGGAACAGGCGCGCACACTGCGCGTCCGACAGGCCGGGCCCGGTGTCGGCGACACGGAACCGCAGCCACCCGCCGTCGTGCGAGACACCGATGCCGATGCCGCCCTTCTCGGTGAACTTCACCGCATTGCCGAGCAGGTTGAGCAGGATCTGCCGCAGCCGGCTCGGATCGCCGCAGACGGCACGCGGAACGTCGTCGGCGATGTCGAGCGAGAAGCCGAGGCCGCGACGCTCGGCGAGCGGCGCGACCAGTGCCGCCACGTCGCGCAGCACCGCGTGCAGGTCGAACGGCTCGTCGGCGAGTTCGAGGTGGCCGGAGTCGATGCGCGCGAGATCCAGCGCATCGTTGAGCAGGCGCAGCAGGTGCTCGCCCGCGCTGCGGATCGCATCGACGCGCTGGCGCTGGCCCGCGTCGAGCGGCGTGTCGAGCAGCAGTTCGGTCATGCCGAGCACGCCGGTCATCGGCGTGCGCACCTCGTGCCCGAACGTGGCGAGGAAGCGGGTCTTCGCCATCGACGCTTCCTCGGCGAGGCGCTGCTCGTGCCGCATGCGCTGTTCGGCATGGCGACGACGCAGGCGGTTGCGGTAGGCGGCGGCCGCCGCGACGGCAAGTAGTAGCGCGGCCAACGCGAACAGGCCGCGCGCCCAAGGCGACTGCCACCACGCCGGGCGCACGTGCAGCGCGATTTCGCGCGGCGCCGACCAGACGGGGTCCGCCGCGCGCGCCATCACCTGCAGCCGGTAGTCGCCCGGGGGAAGCTGCGTGAGCACGCGCTCGCCGCTGGCACCGGCATCGACCCAGTCGCGGTCGAAGCCGACGAGGCGGAAGCGGTAGACGTTCGCCGCGCTGTCGCTGAACGCCATCAGGCGGGCGCGCACCCGCAGGTCGCGGTCGCCGTGCGCGAGAGTCAACGGTCCGGCGGGATCGAATTCGATCCGCCGGCCGTCGCGGTCGACGTCGGCCGACTCGACGAGCAGCCGCGGCACCCGCATGGCGGGATGCACGACCGCCGGGTCGAACACCACGAGCCCGTCGGGCGTGCCGGCGAGGATGCGGCCGTCGCCCGGCCGCGGCACCGGCGGGCCGGCGAATTCCTGGCTGGGCAGGCCGTCGCGGACGCCGTAGATGCGGCTGCGACGGTAGACGGGATCCACGCGCACGAGGCCGCGCACGCCCGTCGCCCAGACGATGCCGCGCGCGTCGACGGTGAGGCCGCTCGGCGCGAGCCGGGGAAAGCCGCTCGCCGCATCGAGGCGATCGAGCAGGACCAATGTCCCGCCCTGCATCCGGTAACGCTCGACCGCACCGAAGCGCGCGAGCCACGCATCGCCCAGCGTGTCGAAGCCCACGCCGTAGACGGCGCCGGGCGCCGTTCCCGGCACGCGTCGCAGCCCGCCGGCGGTGGGATCCCCGGCGTAGACGCCGGCCGTGGTGGTGACCCAGACGGCGCCGTCGGGCGTTCGCCCGAGCCCACCGACCACCGCACCGCGCGGCAGCCCGCGGCCATCGCCCGGCATGGCCGTCACGAGCACCTCGCCGTCGGCGTCGCGCAGTTGAACGCCGCCTTCGCTCGCGATCCAGATGCGGCCTGCCGCGTCCTGCGCGAGTTGCCACGGCTCGCCGCGCGGCGCCCCGTCGCGCGTACCGGCGGGCCAGCGGTCGATGCGACGCGTCGCGAGGTCGATGCGCGCGAGCCCGTCGAAATAGCCGACCCAGACGCGGCCGTCGCGCTCCTCCAGCACGGAGGTGAGGATCACGCCCTGCGCGACGTCGTCGAAGACGTGGCGCACCGCGCCCGTCTCGCTGTCGAACGAATCGAGCACGCCGCCGCTGCCGACCAGCCACGTGGAGCCGTCGTGCGCGGGCGCGATGCCGCGCACCTGCGCGTTCGCGAGCGAGGCCGGGTCGCCGAGGCGACGCGACAGCACCGAGAACTGGCGCCAGCGCGGCGGCAGGTACCACAGGCCGTTCGTGTTGCTGGCGAACCACAGCCCGCCTTCGTGGTCCTCGCGCGCATCCACCCAGGCCGGGCGAACGAGGCCCTGCGCGGCGCTGCTGTAGAGCGGCACGACGTCGACGCGACCGTCGCCTTCCATCCCCAGGCCCTGCGGGATGTCGAACCAGCGCGTGCCCGCGCGGTCGCGCAGCAGCATCTGCAGCGGCTCGCCACCGGCGGACGGCAGCGACGTCGCCGCGATGCCGCCATCGGGCGCGCGGCGCACGAGGCCGCGCGGCGTACCGATCCACAAGGTGCCCGGCTCGGCGGTGAGGCCGTTCACCACGGCGGCCGGCAGCGCGTCCGCCGGGTCGCGCGCGAAGTCGTGGCCGGTCCAGCGCGCGATGCCCTGCCCGGTCGCCACCCACAGCACGCCGCGGTCGTCGACCTCGAGCTTGCGGACGTCCGCGGCAGGCAGGCTGCGCGCGTTGCCGGGCACCGGCATGAAGCGTTCGATCCGCCCGTCGCGCAGGCGATGCAGGCCGGCGTCCGCGGTGCCGAACCAGATGCTTCCGTCGGGCGTGCCGTCGACGCACCAGACCTCGTTGCCGCCGATGCCGGGCGTCGAACGGTCGTACCAGTGGAAGACGCGGCGGTCGGCGTCGAGCATCGCGAGCCCGGCGCTGCGCGTGCCGACCCAGACGCGATCGCGCGCGTCGACGTGCACCGCCCAGACGTCGTTGTCGCGCAGGCCCTGGTCGACGCGCCAGGTGCGGAAGCCCACGCCGTCGAAGCGGGCCAGGCCGTCGCTGGTGGCGATCCACAGGTAACCCGCGCGATCCTGCGCGAGCCCGTTGATGCGGTTCGACGGCAGGCCGTCGGCGACGGTGAACTGCCGAGGCCGCGGCGTCTCCGGCAGTCCGGCGTGCGCGACGCCCGCCCCCAGCGCGCACGCCGCGAACACGATCCACCCCATCCACCCGACGACTACGCCGCGCATCCTGCTTCCCCAAGCGTCCCCGCAGCCAAGGCTGCGCCATCCCGGAAGCCGCGGCAACCCGGATGGAACGGGCCGTTGCGGGCGTCCACGGGCGCCTTCGCGGCCGGCGCCTAGAATCGGAGGCCTCCGACGAGGACCGCCATGCGCCCCCATCCGCTGCTGTCGCTCCTGCTGCTCGCACCCGCCGTTTCGGCGGAGACGTTCGCGATCGACCCGGTGCACACCCGCGTGATGGTCGCGGTGGAGCACGCGGGCTTCTCGCGTGCGCTCGGCATCGCGTCGGGCGCGACCGGGCAGGTCGACTTCGCCGAGGGCTGGAAGGACGCGCGCGTCGACGTGCGCATCCCGCTGTCGCGGCTCGACTTCGGCGACGACGCCTGGAACGGCGCGGTGCAACGCCTGCTCGACACGACGCGTTCGCCGGAGGTGCGCTTCGTGTCGACGCGCGTGACGCCGCGCGACGCCTCGCATGCCGAACTCTGCGGCGACCTCACGCTGCATGCGCGCACGCGGCCGGTGTGCATGGACGCGACGCTCAATGCGGTCAAGCGGCATCCGATGCCGCCGTTCCGCCGTACCGCGGGGTTTTCCGCGGCAGTTCGGCTCGATCGTTTCGACTATGGCATCGAGGACTGGCCCTCGGTGATCGGTCGCGACGTCGAGATCCGCATCGAGCTCGAGGCCAGCCGCGGGCTCGGTGCGCCGAAAGCCGACGCACCCGCACAGGAGGAAACGCCCCGATGAACCGCCCGAGTTCCCTGCTACCGGCGCGCTGGGGCGCGGTCAGCCAGCTGTTCCACTGGGCCTCCGCCGCGCTCCTCGTCGCGCTCGGCGCCATCGGCCTCTACATGACCGAGCTCACCAGCCCGGTCGCGAAGATCCGCATCTACGCCCTGCACAAGTCGCTCGGGATCACCCTGCTGGCGCTCGTGCTGCTGCGCCTGCTGTGGCGCTGGACGCACGACTCGCCCGGTCCGGTCGCCGGCATGAAACGGCATCTACGCCTCGCGGCCGACGGCATGCACGGCGCGCTGTACCTGATGATGATTGCGATGCCGCTGACGGGCTGGCTGGTCAATTCGACGTCGGGTTATCCCTTGCAGTGGTTCCGCCTGTTCAACCTGCCGGCGATCGCGGCGAAGAACGAACACCTCAACGCGATCGCGAAGGAGCTGCACGAGCTGGGCTTCTGGCTGCTCGTCCTGCTGGTGCTCGGCCACGTCGGCGCCGCGCTTTACCACCACCTCTTCCTCGGCGACGGCACGCTGCATCGCATGCTGCCGGGCCGCCGTCGTCCGCCGCCTCCGGAGTCCGTCCCGTGATCCGCACCACCGCCCTCCTCCTCGCGCTCGCCGCGACGCCCGCGATCGGCCTTTCGTCCGCCCGTGCCGCCGACTACGTGCAGGCACCGGGCTCGACGCTCACGTTCGCCACGAAGTACCAGGGCGAAGTCTTCACCGGCCGCTTCCCGGCCTTCACGACGCGGCTGAGCTTCGATCCGAAGGCGCTCTCCACGTCGAAGCTCGACGTCGCCATTCCGCTCGCGGGCACCGCGACCGGCGACGGCGAGCGCGATGCGAGCCTCAAGGGCGCCGACTTCTTCAACGTCGCCAAGTTTCCGCAGGCGCGATTCGTCGCGACGAAATTCCGCGCGCTCGGCGGCAATCGTTATGCCGCCGACGGGCAACTCACGCTCCGCGGCGTGAGCCGGCCGGTCACGCTGGCCTTCAGCTGGACGCCCGGTGCGAAGCCGGTGCTGGCCGGGCAAGCCACGGTGAAGCGTCTCGACTACGGCGTCGGCGGCGGCGACTGGGCGGACGTCGGCCTCATTCCCAACGAGGTGGCGGTGAGCACGAAGGTGATGCTGCTGCCCGCGCGCGGCACACCGGCGAAATAGCGCCGGACTTTCGCAGGGAGGCTGACAATGGCTGGACTCGTCCGTGCCCCACGGCCGCGCGCGTGGCGCTCGCCCGTCGTCCTGCGTCGGGCACTGGCGGCCCTGCTTCTCGCCGCGGTCGCGTCCGGGTCGCTCCACGCACGGCCCGCCGCCGCGTCCCACGCGGTGCCGACGAAGCTGATCGGCGTGTGGCAACCGGACACGCGCGAAGGCCGCGCGGCCTGCCGTCGCTATCGAAGCGCGGCGCCGGGAAGTGCCGGTGCCTGGTCGGCGCTGGTCGGAGGCGCCATCGTGCGGCGCGACGTCCTGCACGAGGTCGCCGACATGGGCGAAGGCGATTTCCTGTCGGTCGACCGCGTGGTCGCGCGGGGCGACGACCGTTGGCGCGTGGCGGGACGGCTCGGCATCGACGGCGAACCCGAGCCCGGGCCCTCCGACACCCGGATGGACCTCGCACTCCGCGGCGACGTCCTCGAGTGGCGGACCACGTACGAAGGCCGGACGGAGCGCGTCCGCTACCGCCGCTGCGCGCCGCTGCCGCGCGGCTGAGTCAGCCCGACACCGACCTCAACCGGTCCACGTCGAACGGCCAGTCGAGTTCGACGCCCGAGTCCGTATCGCGCAGCACCGGCACCCGCGTGCCGTAGGCGGCCTCCAGGGCGTCGTCGTCGTCGATGAAGACGCTTTCGAAATCGGGCAGGCGTGCCGCCGCCAGCACATCGAGCGCCAGGTCGCACAGGTGGCAGTCGTCGCGCTGGAACAGGATGAACCGGGTCATGGGCATGCGCTGCAGTACGGAAAAGCGGCGGGCGGTACGGACGTAGAATAGCCGCCTCCCCTTTTCCGTTTCGGCTGGAGCCCCGGTGGCCGTCAGCACCTTCGACCTGTTCAAGATCGGCATCGGCCCGAGCTCCTCGCACACCGTGGGCCCGATGCGCGCGGCGGCGCGATTCGTCGAGCGCTGGCTGGTGGAGAACGGCGACCTGCCGCGCACCGCCCGCGTGCGTGCCGAGGTGTTCGGTTCCCTCGCGCTCACCGGCCGCGGCCACGGCACCGACAAGGCCGTCCTGATGGGCTTGGAAGGCCAGTGGCCGAATGCGATCGATCCGGACGTGATCCCGGCGGCGCTCGAGCGCATCCGCACGACCAAGCGCATCCGACTGCACGGCGAGCACGAGATCGGCTTCGACGAGAAGCACGACCTCATCATGAACAAGCGCCAGAAGCTGCCGTTCCATACCAACGGCATGCGGTTCACCGCGTACGACGCGCACGGCGAGGTGATCGCCACGCGCGATTACTACTCGGTGGGCGGCGGCTTCGTCGTCAACCAGGACGAGGCCGCGGAAGATCGCATCGTCGCCGACGAGACGGAGCTGCCGTATCCGTTCTCGACGGGCGACGCGCTGCTCGCGCAGTGCGAGCGCACCGGCCTCTCGATCGCGCAGCTGATGTTCGCGAACGAACAGGCCTGGCGCAGCCCGACGGAGATTGAGGCCGGCCTCGACGAGATCTGGGCTGCCATGCAGAGCTGCGTCGCCCGCGGCATCCGCGAGGCGGGCACGCTGCCGGGCGGCCTGCACGTGGTGCGCCGCGCGCCGGCGCTCCATGCGGAACTCTCGGGCAAGCCCGAAGCCGCGATGCGCGATCCGCTGACCACGCTCGACTGGGTGAACCTCTACGCACTCGCGGTGAACGAGGAGAACGCCGCGGGCGGACGCGTGGTCACCGCGCCGACGAATGGCGCCGCCGGGATCATCCCCTCGGTGCTCCACTACTACGATCGCTTCATTCCCGGGGCGTCGATCGAGGGCGTGCGTACGTTCCTGCTGACCGCCGCCGCCGTGGGCATCCTCTACAAGGAGAACGCCTCGATCTCCGGCGCCGAGGTCGGCTGCCAGGGCGAGGTGGGCGTCGCCTGCTCGATGGCCGCCGCGGGCCTGACGGCCGCGATCGGCGGCACGCCGGGGCAGGTCGAGAACGCGGCCGAGATCGGGATGGAGCACAACCTCGGGCTCACCTGCGACCCGATCGGTGGACTCGTCCAGATCCCGTGCATCGAGCGCAATGCGATGGGCTCGGTGAAGGCGATCAACGCGAGCCGCATGGCGATGCGCGGCGACGGCCAGCACAAGGTCTCGCTCGACAAGGTCATCCGCACGATGCGCGACACCGGGCGGGACATGCAGGACAAGTACAAGGAAACCAGCCGCGGCGGGCTGGCGGTCAACGTCATCGAGTGCTGAAAACGCGACGCGGTCGCTCAGGGATGAGGCGGACGGGCCGTTAACCCGGATATCGGAGCCCTTCACCGGAGCCACGCCGACCCGATGCGCGCCGTCGCCCTCCTCGTCCTGCTGCTGGCCCTGCTGGCGCCGCGTCCCGTCGCCGCGCTGGCACCGGACAAGGCGTTCCGGCACTACGTCGCCGACAGCTGGTCGATCCAGCAGGGCCTGCCGCAGATCAGCGTGCTCAGCCTCGCGCAGGACCGCACCGGCTACGTCTGGGTCGGCACGCAGTCCGGGCTCGCCCGTTTCGACGGCGTCGAATTCCATGCCTACAACCCGGACACCACGCCGGGGCTCGCCGGCATGTGGATCCGCAGCCTGCTGACCGGCCGCGACGGCCGCGTCTGGATCGGCACGTACAAGGGCCTGAGTGTCTACGACGGGCACGAGTTCGCGGCCATTCCCGGCCCCGCCGGCACCACCGCGCTCGACGTCACCGGCATGACCGAGGACGCCTCGGGCCGCATCTGGCTCACGGCGATGACCGGCGTCTACCGGGTCGACTCCGGCGCGCTCGTGCGCATCGACGGCTCGCCCGCGCCGGCGCAGTCGCCGCTGGTGCGCGAGGACGGGCTCTGGGTCGGCGGTCGCGGCGCCGTCTACCGCCGCCTGCAGACCGGGCGCTGGGAACGGCTCGCGCTGCCCGCCGATGCCGCGGATGCGCAGGTCAATCGGCTGCTGACCTCACAGGGCTTCCTCTGGGCCGGCACGTCGATGGGCGTGTACCGCCTCGCGAGCGACGGCTGGATGCCCTACGAGGAACGCGCCGAGCTCGTGCATTCGCCGATCGACCTGCTCTACGAGGATCGCGACGGCAACCTCTGGCTCGGCGGCGACGCCGGCCTCGCCCGCATCCGCGCCGGCCACGTCGCCGAGTTCGTCCCGGCCGACGGGCCCGGCGGCGTCCCCGGCCTTCGCACCGCGATGGAGGACCGCGAGGGCAACCTGTGGCTGGGCAGCCAGTGGCAGGGCCTCACCCGCGTCTGGAGTTCGTGGACGCGCCGCTACAGCACGGCGGAGGGCCTGACCGATCGCATCGTCTGGTCGGTCTCGCGCGATCCCGACGGCCGCCGGCTGTGGGTCGGCGGCAACGACGGCGTGAGCGTGCTCGAGAACGGCGCGTACCGCCGCGTGGTCGCCGCGCGCGACCTGCCGCATCCGCACGCCTACAACCTGCTCGCCGAACCCGGCCGCCTGTGGATCGGCACCCGCGGCGGCCTGCGCGTGCTCGACGCCGGCGACTCGAAGCCACGTGCCCTGCCCGAGCTCGCCGCGATCGGCGGGGCGCAGGTCAACGCGATCGTGCGCACCCACGACGGTGCATTGTGGATCGGCACGCCGGAAGGCCTGTTCCGACTGAAGGATGGACAACTGCGCCGCTTCGACGCCGAGGACGGTCTCGCCGATCCGCGCGTGCGCTACGTGCTCGACGGGCCCGGTGGCGTGCTCGTCGGCACGCAGGACGGCGTGTACGAACAGCGCGGCGACGCGTTCGCGCGCGACACGGACCCCGGCCTGCCGACCACGCTCGACGTCACCGCGATGCGGCGCCTGCACGACGGGCGCCTGGTGATCGGCACGCTCAACGAGAGCACGTACGTCAAGGACGGCCGTCGCTGGTATCCGATGGGCGCGGCGCAGGGCATGCCCGCGAACGCGCCGTTCTTCATCGCCGAGCACGGGGAATATCTCTGGATCGCGGGCCTCCGCGGCATCGGCCGGGTGCCGCTCGCGGACCTCGACGCGCTCGTCGGCGGGCGCAGCAGGACCGTCCGCGGCGAGATGCTGCTCAACGAGCGCGGCGACCGCCTCGCCGGGCAGCAGGGGTTCTGCTGCAACGGCGCGGGCACCGCGAAGGGCGTGCTCGACGGTCCCACGCTGTGGCTGCCCACGCGCGACGGCGTCGTCGCCATGGACACCGGCGAAATCCGCAAGAACACCGTCGCGCCGGGCGTGGCCGTGGAAGGCGTGCGTGCCGGCGGCGAATGGCTCGACGGCTGGCGCCTCGCCGGACTGCCGCTGCCCGACGGCGCGCGCGATGCGACGTTCGAGTTCACCGCGACGTCGTTCCAGGACCCCAAGAGCGTGCAGCTGCGCTATCGGCTGCGCGGCTACGATCGCGACTGGATCGATGCCGACGCCGGCATCCGCCGCGCGCGCTACACCAACCTGCCGCCCGGGCATTACGTCTTCGAGGTCATCGCGAGCAATAACGCCGGGGCGTGGGCGAAGTCCCCGGCGCGGCTCGCGTTCTCGGTGGCGCCGCGCTTCCACGAGACCGCCGGCTTCTTCGTGCTGTGCGCGGCCGTCCTCGTGCTGCTGGTCTACGGCGGCTATCGCCTGCAACGCCATCGCTTCCGCGTGCGCCAGAAGGTGCTCGAGACGCTCGTCGAACAGCGCACCGAGGCGCTGGCGTTCGCCAACCGCCAGCTCGAGGAAGCGAGCCACACCGATCCGCTCACCGGCCTGCGCAATCGGCGCTACATCGGCGCGCAGCTGCCCGCCGACCTCTCGTTCTACGACCGCCAGGTCGTCGGCGGCCCGGTCAACGACAAGGCGATGCTGTTCGCGCTCGTCGACATCGACCACTTCAAGCAGGTCAACGACCGCTACGGCCACCGCGCGGGCGACCTCGTGCTGCAGCAGTTCTCGCAGGTGCTGACCACCCTCGTGCGCACAGGCGACTACGTGGCGCGTTGGGGCGGCGAGGAGTTCCTGCTCGTGTTCCGGCCGATGCCCGAACGCAACGTCGCGACCATCGGCGAACGCATCCAGCAGGCGGTCGCCTCGCATCCGTTCGACCTCGGCAACGGCCTGGTGCTGCCGGTGACGTGCTCGGTCGGCCTGTCGCAGTATCCGATCGTGCGCGACGACGACGGCGCGCGGTTCGGCTGGGAATCGATGATCGAGCTCGCCGACCAGGCGCTCTATTACGTCAAGACGAACGGCCGCAACGGCTGGGCCTCGTTCCGGCCGACGCCGCTCACGGACCCGGCCGAACTCGTGCAGAACATGCACCACGGGCTCGCCGACATGCTGGTGCGCGATGCGCTGCGCATCATCGGGCGCATCGAGGGCCGCCCGGTCGGCGCGCGCCTCGACGGCTGATCAGCCGCGCGCGATCCGAAGTACGTCGTCGAGCAGCGCCGCCGCCGTGACGTCCGCGCCCGCACCGGGCCCCTGGATGACGAGCGGCTGGCGGTCGTAGCGGTCGCATCGGATCGCCACGCGGTTGTCGGTGCCCTGCCCCGCCGCGAGCGGGTCGTCCGGCGCCAGCGATTCGATACCGACCCGTGCGCGCACCCGGCCGTTTTCCACCTGGAGCCGCGCAACGTGGCGCAGGCGCTCGCCGGACTTGTACGCGCGGGCGAAACGTTCGCGCAGCGGTGCATCGAGCACCGGCAGCGCTTTGTCGACATCGGCCACCGCGCGCGACGCGAGGAACGGCGGCACGAGCGATTCGACCTCGACGTCGCCGTGCGCGAGCGGAAAGCCCGCCGCACGGGCGAGGATCAGCAGCTTGCGTCGGACGTCCTCGCCCGACAGGTCCTCGCGCGGATCGGGTTCTGTGTAGCCCGCATCCCGTGCCTGCCGCACGAAGCCGGAGAACGGGCGCAGGCCGTCGTAGTGCGCGAACAGCCACGCCATCGAGCCCGACAGCACGCCCGCGATGCCGGTGATCGCATCGCCGCCTGCGCGCAGTTCTCGCAGCGAGCGCAGCAGCGGCAGGCCCGCGCCGACGGTCGCGCTGTCGCCGTACTGCGTGCGGGCGACGCGGCAGGCCTCGCGGATCGCCTGCGAGCGCTGCAGCGACAGGCCCTGCCCGAGCTTGCTCGCCGTCACCACGTGCACGCCGCGACCGAGCCAGCGCGCATGCTGCGCGGCGACCGACTCGCTGCCGGTGGCATCGACCACGATCGGCACCGCACCGCCGTCGAACGAACCCAGTGGATCCACCCACTCCGCGCAGGCAACGGCGAGCGCATCGCGCGCGTGGCGCGGGTCGACGCCTGCGACGTCCGTGAGCCGTCGGCGCGTGTTCGCGACATGCACCAGCCGCAGCGACGGCAGCGTCGCGTCGAGTCGCGCGAGGCGGTCGAGCAGCGCACCACCCACCGTGCCGGTACCCAGCAGCGCGATCTCCGCCGCGACCGGACGTTTTCGCGCACCGACCGCCTGCCGTGCGAGCGCCGCCATCAGGCGACCGCCGGCTCGCGACGACAGGCACGCGCCACGCGCTGCAGCGCCGCCTCGATGTCGTCGAGCAGGTCGTCGACATGCTCGATGCCGACCGACAGCCGCAGCAGTCCGTCGCCGATGCCGGCCGCGCGACGTGCCTCGGGCGACATCGCGGCATGCGTCATCGTAGCCGGATGCGCGACGAGGCTCTCGACGCCGCCGAGCGATTCGGCGAGCGTGAAGCAGCGCAGCCCGTCGAGGAAGGCCCGCACGCCCGCCTCGCCGCCTTCGAGTTCGACGGCCAGCATCGCACCGAAGCCCGTCTGCTGCCGCGCGGCGAGCGCATGCCCCCGATGCGAGGCCAGCCCCGGGTAGTAGACCTGCCGCACCACCTCGTCGCCGGCGAGCCGGTCGACGAGCGCCTGCGTGTTTTCCTGGTGGATGCGCAGGCGCGCATCGAGCGTGCGCAGGCCGCGCAACGTCAGGAAGCTGTCGAACGGCGCGCCGGTGAGGCCGAGCGCATTCGCCCACCACGTGAGCCGCTCGTGCACCGCGGCGTCCCGCGCGATCGCCGCACCGCCGACCACGTCGCTGTGGCCGTTGATGTATTTCGTCGTCGAGTGGACGACGACGTCCGCACCGAACGCGATCGGCTGCTGCAGCGCCGGCGACACGAACGTGTTGTCCACGACCGCGAGCGCGCCGGCGGCGTGCGCCGCACCGATCGTCGCGTGCAGGTCGGTGATGCGCAGCAACGGGTTCGACGGTGTCTCGATCCAGACGACCGCGGCACCGCCCGCGAGCGCGGCGTCGCGCGTCGCGGCCTGCGTCAGGTCGGCGGTCACCAGCTCGAACGCACCTTTGGCGGCCAGCGCATTGAAGAGGCGCCAGCTGCCGCCGTAGGCATCGTGCGGCACGACCAGGCGGCCGCCCGCGGGCACGAGCGCGTGCAGCACCAGGGTGATCGCCGACATGCCGGTCGAGGTCACCACGCCGCCGACGCCGCCTTCCAGTTCGGCCAGCGCCTCGCCCAAAAGGTCGCGCGTGGGATTGCCGCTGCGCGTGTAGTCGTACTCGCGCTTGCACGCGAAGCCGGCGAACGAGAAGTTCGACGACAGCACCAGCGGCGGCGTCACCGCGCCGAACGCGGTGTCGCGGTCGATCCCGGCGCGCACGGCGGCGGTCGCACGGCGCAGGCTGCGCGGCGCGCTCACGCCGGCACCTCCGAGTCGAGCGCTTCGCGGAGGATGCCCTCGATCGCCTCGTGCTCCTTCAGGAAGGCATCGTGGCCGTAGCGCGAGCGCAGCACGCGCAGTCGCGTCTCGCCGCGCAGGCGCTGGGCGAGCGCATACGCGTCCGCGAGCGGCACCAGCCGATCCTGCTCCACCGCGACGAGCGTCACCGGCGTGGCGATCGTCTCGGGCGCGACGTCCTGCAGGTCGATCGACTCGGACAGGCGAAGGAAGGCCGCGGGCGCCGTGCGCGTGGCATAGGCCTGGCCGGCGTGGTCGAGGTAGTCCTCCGCGGGCACGTGCACGCGGCCGTCGACCACGCGCGCGTCGCCGAAGCGCTCCTCGAACTCCTCCGGCGTGCGGTAGCTCATCAGCGCGAGCTGCCGCGCGAGCACCAGGCCGTCGACGCCGTCGCACTGCAGGGCGCCGAGCTGCACCGCGCGGCGCTGCAGCGCACGCCAGGCGCACGAATACGGATGCGAGCGATGCGTGCCGCTGATGGCGACGAGCCGCAGCACCCGCGCAGGATGCCGCGACGCGAACTGCAGCCCCACCATCGCGCCGTACGAACAGCCGACGAAGGCGTGCAGGCGGCGGATGCGCAGCGCATCGAGCAGGGCCGCGATGGCGTCGGCCTGGTCGGCGGGATCGATCGGCGCATCGAGCGTGCCGTCGGCGCCCACCCAGTCGAGCGCGAGCACGGCGTGGCGCGACGGGTCGATGGCGCGGCCGCTGCCGACCTGCGCCTCCCACCAGCCGCGGGCCGGATCGGCGGGGCCGGCGGCCACGTGGCGATGTGCGGAGATGCCGCCCGCCACCAGCACCACCGGCGACGAGGTGCGGCCGGCGAGCTCGTAGCGCAGGCGGACGCGCCGCGCGCCGGCATGCCGGAAGTCGAGGTCCGCGTCGATCTCGCCGCGCACGGCGGGATACGGCAGGTAGGCGTCGGCGTCGAAGGCCTGCAGCGGCGCGTCGAGCGAGGCGGGGGAAGAAACGAGGCTCATGCGGAAGGCTCCGGGAAATCGGCGGGGCCATCGAGCCTGCGACGCCCCGCCCGCGAAGGCAGGGAGCCCGACCATCTTCCGGCATGACGCCGCAGGAGTTGGCACCTGGCACTCGCGTGCTGGTTGCCCCGGCGTCTAAGGGCCTGTCCCTCAGCCGGTCTCGATGGAGGCGTGCAGTCTGCCGCCAGGCCCCACGCTTGTCAATCGCTTCATTGCGATGAAGCGATGGATTACCCACGCGCAGTTCGCCGGCCTGTTCCGTACACTTGCCCGATGCGCCCGATCCTCTTCTCCGCCGCCCTGCTCGCGGCCCTCGCCGGCTGCGCGACGCAGCCCGCCCCGCCGACGCCGCCACCCGCCCCCAAGGCCTCGGCGCAGCCGCCCGCAGGCGTTCACGTCACCACCGTGCCGGAGCGCTTCGTCTCGATCGAAACGCCCGACGACGAGCTCGATTCCGCCGCCACATGGACGGGCGAGGACGGCCGCACCTGGGCGATCGTCACCGGCAAGTCGTCCAACCGGCTCGTGGTCTACGACGGCGACAGCGGCGAGCGGCTTCGCGAGATCGGCGGTACCGGCACCGGCCCGGGCCAGTTCAAGCGCCCGAACGGGATCGCGGTGCACGGCGACCTCGCGTTCGTCGTGGAGCGCGACAACCACCGCGTGCAGGTGCTCGCGCTGCCGGATTTCCGGCCGGTGGCGACCTTCGGCGAGACCGAGCTGCGCAGCCCATACGGCCTGTGGATCAGCGAGGTGGAGCCCGGCGACCTCGACGTCTACGTCACCGACAACTTCATGTACGGCCCGCGCTTCGACCAGCTGCCGCCGTTGCCCGAACTCGCGCAGCGCGTGAAGCGCTTCCGCGTCGACACCAGCGGCGTGGGCGGCGTGCGCGCACGGGTCACCGGCACGTTCGGCGACACGACGGACGCCGCCTCGCTGCACACGGTCGAATCCATCGCGGGCGACGCGGAGAACGACCGGCTGCTGATCGCCGACGAGGACGAGAAGCGCCCATCGACGCTGCGCGAGTACACGCTGGCCGGGCGCTACACCGGACGCAGCCTGCCGCAGGACGTGTTCGCCGCGCAGGCCGAGGGCGTCGCGCTGTGGACCTGCGCCGGCGGCGACGGTTACTGGATCGCGGTCGACCAGCTCGCGCCGCGCACCATCTTCCACGTCTTCGACCGCCGCACGCTCGCCGCGCGCGGCAGCTTCGAAGGCCGCGTCACGGCGCATACCGATGGCGTCGCGCTGCATGCGGCGTCGACGCCGAGCTTCCCGTCAGGCGTGCTGTACGCGATCCATGACGATCGCGCGCTGTCGGCGTTCGACCTGCGCGACGTCGCGCGCGCGCTGCATCTGTCGGAACGCTGCACGCAGTGAGCCGCCCGCGGCGCCACGTGGTCCTGGTCGGCGCGCTCGTCTTCGCGCTGCCGGCGGTGCAGGCGGGCAAGGTCCATCGCTGGGTCGACGCCCGCGGCGTCGTGCACTACGGCGACCGCGTGCCGGCGTCGGTGACGCATGCCTCCACCGTGCGCGTCGACGCGACGGGCGGCGAGCCGGCGGCGATCGCGGTGCTGCGCATCCAGCCCTCCGGCCCCGGCTACCAGGCGATTGCCGAAAGCCGCGTGTCGGGCCCGGTCGAGGTGCGTATGTACTTCACGCGGGCCACCAACGTGCGCGCCGATCCGGACCTGCCCGTGCGCACCGTCGTGCCGCCGCGCGGTCGCAGCGTGGTCGCCTACGTCGCCACCTCCGATCCGCAGACGGGCGGGGACTTCGAAGTGCGCATGGACGTCGTGCCGGGCGATCCGAACGCGCGCCCGATGGACGTCGAGTACCGACTGCCACTGCGCATGCGCGGCTGGCGCATCGACCAGGGCTTCGGCGGCGGCTTCAGCCACGACGACG
Organism: Lysobacter xanthus; assembly: GCF_047159895.1. NCBI lineage: Bacteria > Pseudomonadati > Pseudomonadota > Gammaproteobacteria > Lysobacterales > Lysobacteraceae > Lysobacter > Lysobacter xanthus. The sequence continues at coordinate 10,567 of NZ_BAAGAB020000038.1, read as the reverse complement.
AGCAGAACCGCTACGCGCTCGATCTCGCCGCGCCGATCGGCACGCCGGTGCTGGCCGCGCGCGATGGCGTGGTCATGGAGGTCGAGACCGATTTCGCGCGCGCGGGCCTCGATCGCGAGCGCTACGCCGGGCGCGCGAACCTGATCCGCATCCTGCATGCCGACGGCACGATGGGCGTCTATGCGCACCTCAAGCCCGAGGGCGTGCTGGTCCGCGAGGGCCAGTCCGTGCATGCGGGCGACGTGGTCGGGCTGTCGGGCAACACGGGATTCACCAGCGGGCCGCACCTGCATTTCGCGGTGCAGGTGAACCGCGGGATGCGGCTCGTGTCGATCCCGTTCCGGATGCGCGGGCCGCAGGGCCCGCTCAACCTCGGCGGCGACTGAGCCTCAGGCCTCCGCGAGCGCTTCGGCCTTCTCGCGCCATTCCGGTACGCGCTCGAGCTGGAACACCGAGCGCAGGTATTCCTCGTCGAGCGGAAGCCCGCCCACCAGCGAACAGGCGACATGCACGGCGCCGGGCACCCAGAAGCCCGACATGCGCACGGCACCCGGGCGGTGGTGGTAGGCCACGGCCTCGACGATCGGCATCGGCAGGCCCCACAGCCCCAGCAGGTAGGCGCCGGCTTCCGCGTAGTGCGGGCCGGTGTCGTCGGGGCCGCCGCGGTTGACGCCCGGCAGCAGCTTGCCGACTTCGGCCAGCAAGGCGGCGGTCGCCGCGAGTTCGCCACTCGGGCCGCTCAACAGCTGTGCGGCGAGCCGCGACGACCGGAGCGCACGCTCCTGCATCGCCTCGCGTTCGGTGGGGGACATCGCGCCGGCCTGCAGCGCCTCGGTGGTCAGCACCAGCCGCTGCAGGATGCGCGTTCCGAGCCGCGTCACCGCGGTCTTCATGTCGGTGACGGCGCGTCCCGCGGAGAAGTAGGCGGAATTGCAGAGCCGGAGCACCTTGGCGACCACCGCGGGATCCTGCGAGATCAGGGCCGCGATCTCGGCCGCGCTGACGTCCGGATCCTGCATCAGGCGCTCGAGCTCCATGTAGAGCTTCGGCGGCGGCGGCAGCGAGCCCACGCGGCCGATCGTCTGCACCAGCGTCGGGTTGGTGAGCAGGTCGCGAAGCTCCTGCACGCTCTCGACCGCCTCGATCAGCTCGCTGGCGTCGAGCGGCTTGCGCAGGAAGCGATGCGCGACGTCGAGCGCAGTCATCGCGTCGGTGCCGTGGCCGCGGTCGAGCAGCAGGATGCGCGCGGCCTCCGGATGCAGCGTCCGCACCTGTTCGAGGAGGTGCGCGCCCTGCATGGCGCCCACGCGCATGTCGCTCACCACCACGTCGACGCGGCGATCGCTCGGGATCGTCAATGCCTCGCCACTGGCGGCGAGCCAGCAGATGGTCCAGTCGAGCCCGAAATCGTTCAGCGCGAGCTGCAATTCGCCCGCCCGGCCGCCCTCCTCACCCACCATCACGATGTACACCGCGCCCCCCGTCCTTCCGCGTCTGAACCGGTTAACGGCGGCGGCCCCGGGTACTTGACGCCGTCCGGCGGCGGCCGGGCTCGGCCGTCCCGCTATAATCGGCGCCCTCCCCGAAACCTCTGCCGCGCCCCGTGCGCGCCGACGCCATGTCCGATGTTTCCCTGCAGGCGCTGCGCCGCCGCACGTTCGCCATCATTTCCCACCCCGACGCCGGCAAGACGACGCTGACGGAGAAGCTGCTGCTGTTCGGCGGCGCGATCCAGATGGCCGGCTCGGTCAAGGGCCGCAAGGCCGCGCGCCATGCGACGTCCGACTGGATGGCGCTCGAGAAGGAGCGCGGCATCTCGGTCACCTCCTCGGTGATGCAGTTCCCGTACGAGGGCCGCATCGTCAACCTGCTCGACACCCCCGGCCACGCCGACTTCGGCGAGGACACCTACCGCGTGCTCACCGCGGTCGACAGCGCGCTCATGGTCATCGACGTCGCCAAGGGCGTCGAGGAGCGCACGATCAAGCTCATGGAGGTCTGTCGCCTGCGCGACACACCGATCATGACGTTCATCAACAAGCTCGACCGCGAGGGCAAGAGCCCGATCGACCTGCTCGACGAGGTCGAGGACGTGCTCAAGATCAGGTGCGCGCCGGTGACGTGGCCGATCGGCATGGGCCAGCGCCTGAAGGGCGTCGTGCACCTGCTCACGGGCGAGGTGCACCTCTACGAGCAGGGCCGCAACTTCACGCGGCAGGACTCCTCGATCTTCGCCTCGATCGACGACCCCGAGCTGGAAGCGCGCATCGGCGCCCCGATGCTGCGCGAGTTGCGCGACGAGCTCGAGCTGGTCGAGGGCGCGTCGAATCCGTTCGACCAGGACGCCTATCTGCGCGGCGAGCAGACGCCCGTGTTCTTCGGCTCGGCGGTCAACAACTTCGGCGTGCAGCTGCTGCTCGATTTCTTCGTCGAGCATGCGCCCGCGCCGAAGCCGCGCGCGACGACCGGCCGCGACGTGCGGCCCGTGGAGGACAAGCTGTCGGGCTTCGTCTTCAAGATCCAGGCGAACATGGACCCGATGCATCGCGACCGCGTCGCCTTCATGCGCATCTGCTCGGGCGAGTTCAAGGCCGGCATGAAGGCCTTCCACGTGCGCAGCGGCAAGGAACTGAAGCTCGCGAACGCACTCACGTTCATGGCGAGCGACCGCGAGATCGCCGAGGCGGCCTATCCCGGCGACGTCATCGGGCTGCACAACCACGGCACGATCTCGATCGGCGACACGTTCACCGAGGGCGAGTCGCTGAGCTTCACCGGCATCCCGAATTTCGCGCCGGAGCTGTTCCGACGCGCGCGCCTGCGCGATCCGCTGAAGCTCAAGCAGCTGCAGAAAGGCCTCGCCCAGCTGTCCGAGGAAGGCGCGACGCAGTTCTTCCGCCCGCTGATGAGCAACGACCTGATCCTCGGCGCGGTCGGCATGCTGCAGTTCGACGTCGTCGCCTACCGCCTCAAGGACGAGTACGGCGTCGACGCGAGCTTCGAGCAGGTGCAGGTCGCCACCGCGCGCTGGATCCGCTGCGACGACGCGAAGAAGCTCGAGGAATTCCGCGAGAAGAACGCGATGAACCTCGCGATCGACGCCGCGGGCCAGCTCGTCTACCTCGCGCCCACCCGCGTCAACCTGCAGCTGGCCCAGGAACGCGCGCCCGGCGTGACCTTCATGGCGACGCGCGAGCACGCCCATGCGGTCGGCATCGACTGAGCGGACCTGCCACCCCGCCATTCGCCCCCGTATCGTAGGATGCGGGGATGGACGCCTCCCCCAGCCTGCCCGCCGAGCCCGGCCATGGCCTACGCCACGCCACCCATGAGCTCGCCAATGCGCTGACGCACGGGGTGGGGGCGATCGCGGCCCTCGCCGCGGGTTCCGTGCTGATCACGCTGGCCGCCATCCACGGCGACGGCTGGCAACTCGCCGGGGCGATCGTCTTCGGCGTCTGCCTGCTCCTCCTCTATCTCGCCTCGACCCTCTACCACGCGATCACCCATCCGGTGGCCAAGGCGCGGCTGAAGGTCTTCGACCACTGTGCGATCTACCTGCTGATCGCCGGCACCTACACGCCGTTCACCCTCATCGACCTGCGCGGCACGCTCGGCTGGGGCCTGTTCGCCGGCATCTGGACGCTCGCGGCGGCCGGCATCGTCTTCAAGCTGTTCTTCACGGGCCGCTTCAAGGGACTGTCCACCGCGCTCTACATCGCGATGGGCTGGATCGCGATCGTCGCGATCCGACCGCTGATGCGCGCGGTCGACCCGGTGACGCTGGGCTGGCTGCTGGCGGGCGGCATCGCGTACACGCTCGGCACCGTCTTCTACCTGCGCAAATCGCGGTTCGCGCATGCGATCTGGCACCTGTTCTGCGTCGCCGGCAGCGTCTGCCATTACGTCGCGGTGCTGCGCCAGGTGGTCTGAACCGGTCGCAACGGGTTCACCGGCGCTTGATCGGTCCACGCAGAATGTGCGTCCACCGCCGCCGGAGTCGCTAATGTCCTCCATGCCTGCCCGCCTCGCCGCCCTCGCGCTCGTGCTGCTGCTCGGGGCCTGCTCCGAGGAAAAGCGCAGCGGCGAGCCGCGACAGCCCGCCGACGAGCCGGAAGCCGCCGAGCGGTCCACCGGCGTCACCGGCGCGGAAGGCTTCCAGGGCCGCGGCACCGCGGTGGCCCCTGCCGACGTTGCGGCCGCACCGAACCCGCGCGCCGCGGCGTCGTTCACCTGCGACGGCGGACACCGGGTCGAGATCGGCGACTTGGTCGCGGTGGTGACGCTGAAGGACGGCCGCCGGGTGCAGATCGCCCGCGATCCCGACGACGCCTTCCGGTTCCGCGGCGAAGCCCTCGCGTTCCGCATGACGGACGGCAAGGGCGAGCTGAGCCAGGACGAAGGCGGCACCTTCGCCTGCACGGCGGGCTGACGGACCGATGTCGGCCCCCGCCCCCGCGACGGCCGACACGCCCCCGCCCCCCGGCGGCGGCTCGCCGCTGCATGCGGTGCTCCGGCATCCGTTCCGCACATTGTTCGTGCTGCTCGCGATCGCCGTCGTCGTCTTGGTCGTCCTCTGGGACTGGAACTGGTTCCGGCGTCCGCTCGAGAAGTACGTGCACGCCAGGACCGGGCGCGTGCTGCACATCCGGGGCGACCTGGACGTGGACCTCGGCTGGGTCCCCACGGTCACCGCCGACCGCATCACCTTCTCGAACGCGGACTGGGCGAAACGTCCGCTGATGGCGAAGGCCGACCGCGTGCGGGCGCGGGTCGAGCTCAAGCCGCTCTTCCGCGGCCACGTGCGCATTCCCTCCATCCGACTGGACCGCCCCACGCTCAACCTCGAAACGGGCAAGCACGGCGGCAACTGGGTCTTCCGCAAGAAGGACGATTCGAAGTCCGACGTGCAGTTCCGCAACCTCTGGATCGACGACGGCCACTTCGAGTTCCTCGACCCCGTGCATCGCACCGACATCGCGGTGCGCGTCGCCACCGAGGCGGCGAAGGGCGACGCGCCGCCCCCCATCGTCGCGAAGGGCGATGGGCACTGGCAGGGCAATGCGTTCACACTGAACGGTCGTGCCGAGTCGCCCTTGCAGCTCAAGGACCGCGAATCGCCGTACCGCGTCGACGTCCATGCGAGCGCGGGCCGGACGAAGGCGCATGCACGCGGCACGTTGCTCGACCCGCTGCGGCTGCGCGACTTCGACCTGCGCCTGGCACTCTCGGGCCAGAACCTCGAGGACCTGTACCCGCTGCTCGGCCTCGCCCTGCCGCCGACGCCGCCGTACACGCTCGACGGCCAGCTCACCCGCGACGCGAAGGGCGACCGCACCGTCTGGCACTACGACCGCTTCAAGGGGCGCGTCGGCGACAGCGACCTGTCGGGCACGGCGAGCGTCGAGGTGGGCGGTCCACGCCCCTACCTGCGCGGCAAGTTCGTCTCGCACCGGCTCGACTTCGACGATCTCGCCGGTTTCGTCGGCGGCGCGCCGCGCGCGGGCGGCGGCGAGAGCACCAATCCGGAGTTGGCGGCAAAGGCCGCGCGCAATGCGGGTCGCGCCCGGCTGCTGCCCGACGAGCCCTACAAGCTCGACAAGCTGCGCGCGATGGACGCCGACGTCACCCTGCGCGCGAACCGCATCGAGGCGATCGCGCTGCCGCTCGACGACATGGACGCGCACCTCAAGCTGCAGAACGGACTGCTGCGACTCGAGCCGCTCAACTTCGGCGTGGCCGGCGGCGATATCCGGTCGACGATCCGCATGGACGCACGCGAGTCGCCGATCCGCACGCGCGCGCAGATCAGCGCGCGCGGGCTCAACCTCGGGCAGCTGATGCCGCGCATGGAACTGGCGAAGGAGGCGGTCGGGCGCGTCGGCGGCGAAGCCTCGCTCGCGGGCACGGGCAATTCGATCGCCGCGATCCTCGGCTCGTCGGACGGCACGGTCGGCGTCGGCATGGGGCGCGGGCGCATCAGCAACCTGGTGATGGAACTGGCCGGCCTGGACGTGCAGGAATCGCTCAAGTTCATGCTGACCAAGGACCGACAGGTGCCCGTGCGTTGCGCCTTCGGCGATTTCGCCGTCAACAACGGCGTCATGGGCGCGAAGGCGCTGGCCTTCGACACGACGGACACGATCATCATCGGCGAGGGCAGAATCAGCCTGCGCGACGAGACACTCAACCTGAAGCTGCGTCCGCGCCCGAAGGACCGCAGCCTGTTCTCGTTCCGCTCGCCACTGTTCGTGACCGGCACGTTCAAGCAGCCGAGCTTCCACCCGGACATGAAGCGGGTGGGCCTGCGCGCGGCGCTCGCGGTCGCGCTCGCCAACATCGCGCCACCCGCCGCGCTGCTCGCCACGCTCGAGCTCGGCGGCGGCAAGGACGCGGACTGCGGCGGGCACTACGCGCGCTGATCGTCCCCGCGTGCGGGATGCGATTCGTCGACCAGGTACAGCGGGCGCTGCTTCGCCTCGTCGTACAGGCGCCCGAGGTATTCGCCGATCAGGCCGAGGCCGATCAGCTGCACGCCGCCCAGGAACAGGATGACGGCCATCATCGTCGGCCAGCCCGCGACGCGGTCGCCCCACGTGAGCGCCTTCACCACGATCCAGACGCCGTAGGCGAAGGCGACGAACGCGGTCGCGATGCCGAGGTACGTCGCGATCCGCAGCGGTGCGGTCGAGAAGCTGGTGATGCCTTCCAGCGCGAAGTTCCACAGGCGCCAGAAGTTGAACTTCGTGCGTCCCGCGATGCGCGGGTGTCGCTCGTAGGGCACCGCGACGCTGCGGAATCCCACCCAGCCGAACAGGCCCTTCATGAAACGGTGGCGCTCGCGCAGCTGCCGCAGCGCCGCGAGCGCCCGCGGCGACAGCAAGCGGAAATCACCGGTGTCGGCAGGCACCGGCGTCTTCGAGAGACGTCCGATGAGTCGATAGAAGGCGTGCGCGGTCGCGCGCTTGAGGAATCCCTCCCCGGCCCGTGCGATGCGCGTGCCGTGCACGTCGTCGAAGCCTTCGCGCCAGCGCGCGACGAACGTGCCGATCAGTTCCGGCGGATCCTGCCCGTCCGCATCGAGGATCAGTGCGGCGCCGTCGAGCACGCGATCCAGCCCCGCCGTCAGCGCGGCTTCCTTGCCGAAGTTGCGCGACAGCCGCAGCACGGCGACGCGCGGATCGGCGCCCGCGATCGCGGTGAGTGCGGTCCACGTGCCGTCGCTGCTGCCGTCGTCGACATAGAGCACGCGGCCGTCGAGGTCGGGCACCGCGTCGAGCGCCGCGGCGATGCGCGGATGCAGCGACGGCAGGCTCTCGGCCTCGTTGAAGGCGGCGACGACGACGGTCAGGCGATCGATGGGCATGGCCGCATCCTATAGGGCGCGCCGGGCGCTCAGTCGAGACGCTCGAGGTAGCCGCGCCCGCCGATCATCCGCATCTGGCGTTCGATCGCCCGCGCGCGCCGGGCCACGTACGGCCCCGGCTTCGTCACGCTGTAGCGCTTGGGCGCAGGCAGGACCGCCGCGAGGCGAGCGCATTCGGCGGCCGTCAGCCGCGACGCGTCCTTGCGGAAATAACGTCGCGACGCGGCCTGTGCGCCGTAGACGCCGTCGCCGAACTCCACGACGTTCGCGTAGACCTCGATGATGCGCTGCTTGGGCCACATCGCCTCGATCAGCAGCGTGTACCAGGCCTCGATGCCCTTGCGCACGTAGCTGCGACCGCCCCAGAGGAACAGGTTCTTCGCGAGCTGCTGGCTGATGGTGGAGCCGCCCCGGATCTTGCGTCCCCGCGCGTTCGCGCGTTCCGCCTTCTCGATCGCCTCGAGGTCGAACCCGAAATGCTCGGCGAAGCGCTGGTCCTCCGCCGCGACCAGCGCCACGGGCAGGCTCGGCGCGATGCGGTCGAGGTCGCGCCAGTCGTAGGCCACGCCGAAGCGCAGGTCGCCCTCGGCCCAGGCCTCGACCTGCCGGATCGCCATGAAACTCGAGAACCACGGGTCGATGAAGCGCAGGCTCGCGACCTGCACGACCGTCACCACGAAGAACAGGACGGGCAGCCACAGCAACCGGCGCAGCCACCTGCGCCCACGCCCGCCTTGTACCTTCGTCATCGCGTCCCCATGTCGTCGCATCGCCTTGCAGCCCCGCCGGGCATTATCCGCCAAGCGCCGCACTCCCGAGCCCCATGACCGACACCTCCCCCTCCGTCGAGCGCGACCGCCTGTCGCGTTTCCTCATCGACCGCGCCGGCGTGCGCGGCGTCCACGTGCGCCTCGACGAGGCCTGGCGGCATATCCGCGAACGCGAGGCCTATCCGCCGGTCGCGATGAAGCTGCTCGGCCAGGCCTGCGCGGCCGCCGCGCTGTTCACGGGCCACACGAAGGTCGATGGTCGCCTGTCCGTGCAGATGCGCAGCGACGGCGCCATCCGCACGCTGTTCGCCGAATGCACCGCGGCGGGCACGCTGCGCGGCATCGTGCAGCTCGCCGGCGACGAAGGCGGCGATGTCTCGCCGGACCTGCGCGAACTCGGCGCGGGTGGCATCCTCGCCATCACCATCGAGAACCATGGCCCGGACGGCGACCCGGTGCGCTACCAGGGGCTCGTGCCGCTGGAGGCGAGCGACCTCGACGCCGCGTTCGAGGACTACTTCCGGCAGTCCGAGCAGTTGCCCACGCGCCTGCTGCTCGCCGCCGACGGCGAATCGGCCGCGGGACTGCTGCTGCAGAAGCTGCCGGGCGACGAAGGCGACCACGACGGCTGGAACCGCGTCGGCGCCCTGTTCGAGACGCTGGACGCGGCCGAACTGCTCGCGACCGATGGGGCCCGCCTGCTGCACCGGCTCTTCCACGAGGACGGCGTCGAGCTTCTGGGCGGCCGCGACCTCGCGTTCGGCTGTTCCTGCTCGCGCGCGCGCGTCGAGTCGATGCTGGTGGCGCTCGGCCGGGACGAGGCGCGCTCGGCGGCCGAGACGGGCGAAGCCCACATCCGTTGCGAGTTCTGCGGTCAGGCGTATACCTTCACGCCGGCGGAGATCGAGCAGCTCTTCGCCACCGCGGAGCGCGAAATGGACTCGCCGCCCGGGGCGCACTGAGCCGCGCCGTCCGTCGGCCATTTGTTAAAGATTGATAAATCGCCTATAGTCGGCCCCGGATCCGCCCGCCGGAACTTTCCGGCCTTCACCCGGTCGCAGCCACCGTGACGTCCCGCTTCCGCCCGCTTCGTCGACTGCTCGCCGCCAGCCTCCTGGCGGTGTCGGGCATGGCGTCCGCGCAGGTCGCCCGTCCGCTGCCGCAGGCGCTGCCGGTGTGGAACCAGAGCAGCGGCAAGGTCGAAGCCGTCCTGCTGCTCGAGCCCGTGTCCACCGCCAGCTGGCAGTTCGGCAACACGCGCCTCGACAGCGCGCTGGGCGTCGGCGCCGGCGACACGCTGGGCCTGCTCTGCGACCGCCGCGCCCGCTTCGGTGGTGCGATCGGCAGCCTCGTCGACAACTGCCTCGTCGCCTCGCTCGGCGACGGCCGTGGCAACCGACAGGCCAGCGCCGGCGCCACGGTGTCCCGCAAGGGCGGCCGCCTCGGCGTCGGCGTCGGCAACAGCCGCGAGGCGATGCCGGCCTGGCTCGCGCCGGGCAAGGCGAATTCACGCGTCAACCAGAATGCGCTGACGCTGATCGGCGAAAAGAACATCGGCCGCGAGGCCACGGTCTCGATCGCAGGCACCCTCGCCCGCGCCCGGCTCGTGGCGCCGTCCGCCGTGCCGGAGCTGGCGGACCGCTGGGACATCAAGACGCTCAGCGTCGGCACGAACGTCGGTCGCTTCGGCGCGAACGTGATAGGCCGCGTCGTCGATTCCCCGAGCCAGCCCGGTCACTGGGAAGGCCTCGACCTCGGCCTCAGCTGGCGGACCCCGTGGAGCGGCCAGCTGAGCGTTGGCGCCGAAAACGTGGTGACGCGAGGGCGCAATCCCTTCGCCCCCGGAAGCGGGGAGAAGGACGAGGGCGCCGTCCCCTACGTCCGCTACCAGCAGGACCTCTGAAACCCGCCGAAAGGCGGGTTTCTTGCTTCCGGAAGCCGGCTTCCCGCGTCGGGACCAGCACGTGCCGGACAGCCGTGTGGGCCGCCTTGAAAGCGGCTGTAAGTGTTCGCCTTACATACGCAGCCGTCCATCGGGCGCAGGCGTGATAACCCCTTTTTTACGAAAAAACTGACATACGCTCACGCCACCTTAACGGTCGACTCTCTCGCCGTACGGGTCCATGGGTCCTATTCAATTTTTTCGTTTTGGGGGAACACGAATGACGCACAAGACCAACCGCCTTCGCGACGCGATCACCATCGCGCTCGCCATGGGCACCGTTGCGGGCACGACTGCTGCGTTCGCGCAGGACGCGGCTGGCGACACCAAGGGCGCCCAGGAGCTGGGCCGCGTCGAAGTGACCGGTTCGCGCATCCGCCGCGCCGAGTCCGAGACGTCCCAGCCGATCGTTTCGCTCAACCGCGAAGAGATCCAGGCCCAGGGCCTGACCTCCGTCGGCGACGTGATCCAGAACATCGCGGCGAACGG
>NZ_BAAGAB020000037.1:0-27144 GCF_047159895.1 Lysobacter xanthus | reverse complement strand
CAGCAGCGAGGTCGTGGTGCTCTTGCCCTTGGTGCCCGTGACGCAGACCGCGTCGGCGACGACGCCATCCGGGCCCGCGTGTTCGGCGAACCAGAGCGACGTGCCGCCCAGGAACACCGTGCCGCGCGCGCGGGCCGACGTCGCGGCTTCGCCGTACGGGCTGATGCCCGGCGACTTCACCACCGCGTCGAATGCCGACAGCGCGTCGGCGTCGACCTGCGTGGCGATCGTCAGCGCCACATCCCCGAGCGACGCGGCCTCGGCAGCCTCCGCGTCGCTGCAGAACAGCGTCAGCGGCAGCGACGGCAACCTGGAACGGATCGCCCGGTGCGCGGCGCGGCCTTCGCGCCCCCAGCCCCAGAGCGCGACGCGGCGGCCGTCAAGCTGCGAAATGCGCACGCAGGCGGGTCCAGACCGCATCGGGGACGCCGTGTTCGTCGGACACGGCGAGCAGCGAATCGACCGCCGGCACGTCACCGAGCTGCGGCAGGATCTCGCGCGAGAAGCGCTCGACCAGCGCGTCCTCGCGCCACTCCGGGCGACGCGCCAGCGCGGCCATGGCCGCACGCGATTCCTGGCCCTCGCCGACGCATTCGAACGGCTTGTGGTCGCGGTACTCGAGCAATGCGTCGAAGCCGCCCGTCTGCGAGGCGTCGTCGAGCAGGTTGCGGCCGAAGATGCCGACCAGCCGCGGCTTGCTCATGAACGGCGCGAGCGCGAGGAAGACGAAGTGGCACTTCGGGCAGATGCCGCACCAGCGTTGCGCCGGGCGCTCGCCGAGCAGGTGGAAATTGCGGTTGCAGCTGGAGAAATGCTGATCGTAGCGGTCGGACTTCGCGAACTGCCGTGCGACCGCGAGTTCGCTGAGCGGGCGCAGCAGCGAGTAGTAACGCAGGTTCGCGGCGACGTGCGTGCGCAGGTGCGTCGCGAACGCCTGCTCGAACGCCCAGCCCTTCGACCACTGGTGGTTCACCTCGCCCGTGCCCTCGATCATCGAGCCGTAGCTGGCCGAGCGCTCGTTCGAGAACACCACCTGGTCGACACCGTGCAGCAGCGCGGCGAGCGCGAGGATCGCCGAGTTCACCGCGGTGACGGGGATGTGTCCGTTCCAGGCACCGTTGCGGTTGTACTCGAACAGCTGCGGCGCGAGCTGGCGGCCGATGTTGAGCGTCGGCAGACCGGTGCGCTCGGCGCAGGCTTTGATCAGCTGGGAACCGCCGATCCATGTCACCGTCTGCTCGATGCCGGCCGCACGCAGCGCCTCGATGCTGACGAGCGAATCCTTGCCGCCGCCGATCGCGACCAGTGCGTGCTCGCGCAGGCCGATCGGGCCGGCACCCGCCCCCGCATCGGCCTCGGCCGGGAAGCGGATGCTGCCGCGCAGCGAGAGCCCGTTGCGATATGCGAACTCGCCGAGACCGTTCTCGTAGACCTCGGTGAGCAGCACCGCGGTCGCCGCATCGATCGAATAGCCCTCGATGCGGATGTCCTGGGGCACCGCCGCCTTGTAGTAGCTGACGCCGGCGATCAGATGCAGCAGGCGCACCGCCTGCACGACGGCGTGCGCCCTCGCGTCGTCGAGCGCGAATGGCGCGCCGGGCACCGTGACAGTCTCCACCAGTTCGGGGCCGTCGTCGAAGGCGTACACCAGCTGCGCGACGCCGGTGTCGGCGTCGAAGTCGCAGCGGACGAAGCGGAAGCTCCGGATCGAATCGCGCGAGAAGCGCCAGTCAGTCATCGAGGATGTCCTCGGCCGGCAGCGGCCGCAGGTTGTAGGTATTCGCCATCGCCATGCCGTAGGCACCGGCGTCGGCGATCAGGAGCACGTCGCCCTCGCCCGTCGCGGCGGGCAGGCGTCGCCCGCGACCCAGCACGTCGCTGGACTCGCAGATCGGGCCGACCACGTCGAACGTTTCGAGCAACGCGTCGTCCGTGCGCGTGAGGTTGTGGATGCCGTGGTAGGCGTCGTACATCGCGGGGCGCATCAGCACGTTCATGCCGCCGTCCACGCCCACGCGTCGCACGCCGTCCTTCTCGATCACCTGCGTGACGTGCAGGAGCAACACGCCCGATTCGGCGACGAGGTAGCGGCCGGGCTCGATCGCCAGCCGGCAGCGCGGATAGGCCGCCTTGACCGCGCGCACGCCGTCACGCCAGGCGTCCAGGTCGAACGGCCGCGCGTCGGGCGTGTACGGGATTGGGAATCCGCCGCCGATGTCGAGCGTGTCGATGGAACCGCTGGCGTCGGCGAGCGCGGCGAGCGTGCCGTAGACCTCGCGCCAGTGCGCGGGATCGTCGATGCCGCTGCCGAGGTGCGCATGCAGGCCGGTGATGCGCAGGTCGAGGCCGCGCGCCAGCGCCATGAAGGCATCGAAGCGCGCGACCGGCAGGCCGAACTTCGCCTCCGCACCGCCGGTCTTCACCTTTTCGTGGTGGCCTTCGCCGTGGCCGAGGTCCAGGCGCAGCCACGCGCGGCGACCGCGCACCACCTCGGGCCAGCGTTGCAGCAGCTCGAGGCTGTCGAGCGTGACGTTGATGCCGGCCGCGAACGCGGCCTCGTACTCGTGGCGCGGTGCGAAGCTCGGGGTGAACAGGATGCGCGACGGATCGAGCGCCGGCAGCGTGCGCCGTACGTGCTCCACCTCGGCGAGCGAGACGCATTCGAAGCCGAAGCCCTCCGCCTCGAGCGCGGTGAGGATCGCCGGATGCGCATTCGCCTTGAGCGCGTAGAAGCCGCAGTCGACGAGCCCGCCGTCGAGCAGCGAACGGGCGCGATCGCGCACCGTTGGCAGGTGGTAGACGTAGCGCGGGGTGTCCCCACGGGCCTTCGCCAGCAGCGCGTCGCGATGCGTGTTCCACCACGGTGCCGTGCGCTCGGGGCGGCCGTGCACGACATCGCGCCAGGCGGGGCCGAAGACGCTCTCGTCCAGCACCGGCATCGCGCCCCCGCGCACGAGTTCGGCGTGCAGCGTCGGCAGCAGCCCCTCCGCATCGGCCTCGTCGACGACGAAGGTGAGGTTGAGGTCGTTCGACGACTGCGAGATCAGGTGCACGCGCTCGCGCCCGAACGTCGCCCAAACGTCCGACAGCTTGTGCAGCAGCGAGCGCATGCCACGGCCGACCAGCGTGATCGCCGCGCACGGCGCGATGACCTTGACCCGGCAGACCTGTGCGAGGTCCTCGCTCAGCGCGCTCAGCACGTTGGTGGTGACGAGGTTCTCGCTGGGATCCAGCGAGACCGTGACGTTGGTTTCCGACGAACCGATCAGGTCGATCGACAGGCCGTGCTTCTTGAACCGCTCGAAGACATCGGCGAGGAAGCCGACCTGCTGCCACATGCCGACCGATTCCATCGACACCAGCACAATGCCGTTGCGCCGGCTGATCGCCTTGACGCCGGGGACCGTCGTGGCGGTCGCGTCGATGCGCGTGCCGGGCAGATCCGGACGCTCGGTGTCCAGGATCGCCATGGCGACGTTCGCATCGCGACACGGGCCGATCGACCGCGGGTGCAGCACCTTGGCGCCGGTCGTCGCGATCTCCTGCGCTTCCGCGTAGTCGAGCCGCGCGAGCAGGCGCGCGTCGGGCACCTCGCGCGGGTTGGCGGTGAACATGCCCGGCACGTCGGTCCAGATCTCGACGCGCGCCGCGCCGAGCAACGCACCGAAGTACGCGGCCGACGTATCCGACCCGCCGCGGCCGAGAATCGCGGTGCCGCCGTCGCCATGCCTCGCGATGAAGCCTTGGGTCAGGACGATCGACGTCGGCTGTGCGCTGAAGCGCTGCGCGAACGCCGGGTCGGTGCGGTGCATGCAGTTGACCGACAGGCGCCCGGCCCAGTCGCTCGCGTTCGGCAGCGCAATGGCGTCGAGCCAGTCGCGCGCGTCGCACCAGCCGATGTCGATGCCCTGCGACTTCAGGTAGGCCACACCGAGGGCGGACGACAGCAGTTCGCCCTGGCCGAGCACTTCGGCCTGCCAGTCGAGCGTGCGCGTCGCGGCGCGCGGGTCGGTCGCAAGCGCCTGCAGCGTCGCCAGGCGCGTGCCCAGCACGGCGTCCGCGTCGAGTCCGAGCTCCGTGCAGAACTCGCGATGGCGCGCGACGAGCGCGGCGACCTTCGCGTCCGTCGCCGCACCCGCGCCGGCATGCGCGATCGCCTGCAGCTCGTTGGTGACGCCCGACAGCGCGGACACGACGACCAGCACCCGCGCGCCCTCGTCCTGTGCGCGTTTGGCCGCGAGCCGCCCGATGGTGTCCCAGCGGGTCCGGCGGGACACGGAGGTGCCACCGAACTTGAGTACGACCCAGCGCGTCGAAGCGGTCACGAGGTTTCCTGTGGGGCCATGCGGCGGGCAGCCGCGGGCGGGCATCGGAGCATGCGCCCGCCGACGGGGCGAATGACGCCTGCTCATGAGAGCGCGCGATTTTATTCGATGACGGGGCCGCCCGCGGCCGGCGACAATGCCGCCCCCCTCACGCCGTGGCCCGATCCATGACGCAGCGCCGCTTCCTCCAGCTCGACGTCTTCGCCGATCGCCCCGGTGCGGGCAATCCCCTCGCCGTCGTCGTCGACGCCGAAGGCCTCGACACCGCCGCGATGCAGGCCTTCGCCCACTGGACCAACCTGTCGGAAACGATCTTCCTGCTGCCACCCGGCGCGGGCGCCGACTACCGCGTGCGGATCTTCACCCCGCGGCAGGAGCTGCCGTTCGCGGGCCATCCGAGCGTCGGCGCGGCCTGGGCGGCGCTCGACGCGGGCCTCGCCGATGCGACGAAGCCGGCGCTGGTGCAGGACTGCGCCGCGGGACTGCTGCCCGTCGAAACGACGCTCGACCGCGCCATCCGTGTCCGCGCGCCGCGCGCGCGACGCGTCGACCCGCCCGCCGGTTCGCCGGCACGGCTCGACGCCGCGCTGCCCGGCGTGGCGCGCGGCGCACTGGCGCCTGCGCTCTGGGATAACGGCCCACGTTGGTGGGTGGTCGAACTCGCCGACGAGGCCACCGTGCGCGGCCTCGTGCCGGACCTCGCGGCGATCACCGCATTGACGGGCGACTCGGCGGTCGGCCTCGCCGTGTTCGCGATGGCGACGGGCGGCGCGCACGGCGTGGTGGTGCGCGCCTTCTGCCCCGCCGACGGCATCCCGGAGGATCCGGTGACCGGAAGCGCGAACGCGGCGATCGGTGCGGCGCTCGCGGACGCCGGGCGCGTGCCCGACGGCGGGCGCTACGTTGCGAGCCAGGGCCGCGAGGTCGGCCGCGACGGGCGCGTCGAGGTGCAGGTGGACGACGGCGGCGAGGTCTGGATCGGCGGGCGCGTGCAGGCGGTGGTCCGCGGGACCGTCACGTGGTGAGCGGTATCCCTGTCGCGATGACCCGCCGCTACGTGCAGCTCGACGTCTTTGCCGACCGGCCCGGTGCCGGCAATCCACTCGCCGTCGTGCTCGATGCCGAAGGGCTCGACGACGCCGCGATGCAGGCGATCGCGCGCTGGACGCGCCTGCCGGAGACCACGTTCGTCTTCCCGCCGACCACGACCGAGGCGAGCTATCGCATCCGCATGTTCAGCCCGCGTCGCGAAGTGCCCTTCGCCGGGCATCCGAGCGTCGGCACCGCGCACGTGGTGCTGGAGGCCGGCCTCGCCACGCCCCGCGACAGCCTGCTGATGCAGGAAGGCGCGGCGGGCATGCTGCCGCTGCGCGTGGACGGTGTCGGCGCGGCACGGACGATCGCCGTCCGCACCCCGCGCGCGCGGCTGGTCGAGCAGGCCGATGCCGGGGATCCGCGCCTCGTGCGCGCCCTCGCCGGGATGCGCCTGGGTGCGCTGCCGCCGGCGTTGATGGACGGTGGACGCCGCTGGTGGCTGGTGGAGGTCGCCGACGAGGCCGCCCTGCGCGCGCTCGATCCGGCGTGGGGCGCGATCTCGCAACTGGCCACGCGCACCGAGACGATGGGCGTCTGCGCCTTCGCCGTCGCCGTCGCCGATTCGGATGCCGACTACGACCTCGTCGTCCGTGCCTTCGTCGGGGCGCCGGCACAGTTCGAGGACGCGGCCTCCGGCGCCGCGAACGCGACGCTGGCGGCATGGCTCGCGCAGAACGATCGACTCCCCGGCACCGGCGGGCGGTACGTCGTCAGCCAAGGCCGGGAAGTCGGTTTCGATGCGCGGCTGCAGCTCACCGTCGACACGGCCGGCGACGTCTGGTCGGGGGGCCATGTGCGCACCGTGGTCACGGGCGCGATCGACTGGTGAGGCCCCGGGTCCGCCGCCCGGTCAGGCCGGCTGGACCTCGAGCGAGATCGGCACCGCCGACAGCACCTTCGAGATCGGGCAATTCGCCTTGGCGTTCTCCGCGTGGCGCGCGAACTCCTCGGGCGTCACGCCGGGCGCTTCGCCGCGAACCGTCAGGCGGATCTGCGTGATGTGCGGGCCGCCCTCCATCGACATCTCGACGTTCGCGCGCGATTCGATGTAGCTCGGCGGATGACCCGCCTCCGTGAGCGTGGCCGACAGCGCCATCGCGAAGCAGCCCGCATGCGCGGCGGCAATGAGCTCCTCCGGATTGGCGCCCTTTTCGTCGCCGAAGCGCGTGTTGAAGCCGTAGCGGGTGTCCTGGAACACACCGCTCTGGGGCGTGTTGAGGCGTCCGACGCCGGACTTGAGGTCGCCTTCCCAGCGGGCGGTGGCGTGACGGGTGAGGGCCATGGACGAGCTCCTGAACAGGGTGCTCCAGCCTACGGGCGCGTCGGTAAGTGCCGGTGAGCGGGCGTGGAACGCACTTGTGCATCGCAACGCGACGCCCGCGGTCGCGCGCGCTATCGTGCCCGCAGCCCCGCCATGACGGCCCGCCGCGCGTTCGCGCTGGCGTGCGCTGCGGACAGCCATGACGGCGAAGCCGGACCGCGATGCGGCCCGCTGCGGCCGGACATGACGCCGAAGACCGACGCCGCGCCCGACGGCTGCTCCCCTACCTCCACAGGAGCTCCCGGCATGGCCTACACGACAGAACAGATCCGCAACGTGGCCCTCGCAGGCCACCCCGGCGCCGGCAAGACCACGCTTTTCGAAGCCCTGCTGCATGCCGGCGGCGCGATTTCCGCGGCAGGCAGCATCGAGCGCGGCAACACGGTTTCGGACTTCGATCCGATCGAGAAGCAGCGCGGCCATTCGGTCGATGTCGGCATCGCCAGCACCGACCACGCGGGCATCCACGTCAACCTCATCGACACGCCGGGCTATCCCGACTTCCGCGGGCCGGCGTTGTCCGCGCTCGCGGCGGTGGAAACCGTCGCGGTCGTGGTGGCATGCGATGCGGGCGTCGGCTACGGCGCCCGCCGCATGATGGAGTACGCGAAAGCACGCGGACTCTGCCGCGCGATCGTGGTCAACAAGATCGACCAGGGCGACTGCCGCGCGCTGCTCGACGAACTGCGTGAGGCCTTCGGTCCCGAATGCCTGCCGCTGAACCTGCCCGCCGGGGGTGGCGCGTCGGTCATCGACTGCTTCGGCGCGTCGGCCGGCGAGAGCGATTTCGGGCCTGTGGCCGACTGGCACCAGAAGATCATCGACCAGGTGGTCGAGATCAACGAGACGGTGATGGAGCATTACCTCGACCTCGGTGAGGACGGGCTGTCCGGCCAGGAACTGCACGATGCCTTCGAGCAGTGCCTGCGCGAGGGCCACCTGGTGCCGGTGCTGTTCTGCTCCGCGCGCAGCGGCGTCGGGGTGCGCGAGCTGCTCGACGTGGCCGAGCGGCTGTTCCCGCATCCGGGCGAGGCGAATCCACCGGCGTTCGTGAGGGGAGCCCAGGGCGAGCCCGTCGATGCACGGCCGGATCCGGCCGCGCATGTCATCGCCGATGTCTTCAAGGTCGTCAACGATCCCTTCGTCGGCAAGCTCGGCGTCTTCCGGGTCTACCAGGGCACCGTGAAGCGCGATACGCAGTTGTTCGTCGACGACGGCAAGAAGCCGTTCCGCGTCGGTCACCTGTTCAAGCTGCGGGGCAAGGAACATGTCGAGGTGGACGTCGCGATCCCGGGCGACATCGCGGCCGTGGCGAAGGTGGATGAGCTGCACTTTGACGCCGTGCTGCACGACAGCCACGACGAGGACCACATCCACCTCGCGCCACTCGCGTTTCCGAAGCCGATGTTCGGCCTCGCGGTCGAAGCGGCCAGCAAGGGACAGGAACAGAAGCTCGCCAACGCCTTGCACAAGCTCGCCGAGGAAGACCCCTGTTTCCAGGTGGAGCACACGGTCGAGACCAACGAGACGGTGGTGCGCGGGCTTTCCGACCTGCACCTGCGCGTCAATCTCGACCGGCTCAAGGAGCGCTACGGCGTCGAGGTGCGCTCGCGGCCGCCGCGCATCGCCTATCGCGAAACCGTGTCCGCGCCGGCCGAAGGGCACCACCGCCACAAGAAGCAGACCGGCGGCGCCGGCCAGTTCGGCGAGGTCTTCCTGCGCATCGAGCCGCTCGAGCGCGGGCGCGGCTTCGAGTTCGCCGACGAGGTCAAGGGCGGCACCATCCCCGGGCAGTTCATCCCCGCCGTCGAAAAGGGCGTGCGGCAGGCGCTGTCCGTCGGTGCGCTGGCGGGCTATCCGCTGCAAGACGTGCGCGTGGTCGTCTACGACGGCAAGCATCATCCCGTGGACAGCAAGGAGGTCGCGTTCGTCGCCGCAGGCAAGCGTGCCTTCGTCGATGCGGTCCTCAAGGCACGCCCGCAGGTGCTCGAGCCGATCGTCGACCTCGAGGTCACCGCGCCGGAGGCGAACATGGGCGACGTGAGCGGGCACCTCGCGGCCAAGCGCGCACGGATCGTGGGCACGGACGGCGGCCGAGGCGAGGTGATCGTCAAGGCGCAGGTGCCGCTGTCGGAACTGGAGGGCTTCGCCGCCGAACTGAAATCGATCACGGCCGGGCGCGGACGCTACTCGATGGACTTCAGCCACTACGAGCCGGTCCCCGGAAACGTGCAGCAGAAGCTGGTCGAGAGCTACCGGCCGCGCGTCGAGGAAGACTGACGGCCAAAGAAAAGGCCGGCATGCGCCGGCCTTTTCCGTCAACCCGAGCGGATCACTCCGGGCGCACGTCCACCCGCACGCGCAGGCGGTTGCCCGGGTCGTATGGCGTGCGCGTCGTGTACGTGCGGCCGCCGTATTCGTAGGTCACGTCGTACATCGAGACATTGCGGCCGTTCTCGTAGGCACCGGCGGACATCGGGTCGCAGGTCACCACGCGACCCGTGCGGGCGACAGGCTGGCGGTGCGAGTTGTCGTAGATCTGCTTGCCGACCTGGCTGCCGACCATCGTGCCGATCGCGGACGTCGCGTACCGTGCGCTGCCGCCGCCGACCTGGCTGCCGACCACCGCGCCGACGATGCCGCCGATCACGGTCGCCGCGGTGCTGCCCACGGGCGACGTCGGACGCGTGTACGGACGACCGTAGGCGTCGCGCGCATAGCCGTCGTTGCCGGCGTAGTAGCCGTCGTCGCGGTAGCCGTCGCCGTTGCGATCGTAGGGATCGTTGTAGCGCGAGTCGCCGTAACCGTTCGAATAGGTGCGGCTCTCGGTGCAGCGCGGGCCACCGGTGGACGCCGCGTAGGCACCGCGGGAGTCGTAGACCGGGGTGGCACGGATCACGCGCGCATAGTCGGTATAGCCGCCCTGCGTGTCGGTGGGATAGGACGAGTACTGCTGGGCCGAGGCGGCGCCCGCCGTCGCGGTCAGCGCGAGTGCGAGTGCGGTGGCGGTGAAGTGCTTCATGGCGTCGCTCCTGGCGCCGACATGGCGCAGTCGAATCCTCGGGCCGACGCTCTTACCGCTTCCTGAATATGGTAAAGATCCCGTGAAACGCTCAGCCGGTGTTTACCGAAGCCGGCCGCTCAGGGCCCGCTGACGACCGAGCCGACCGCGGTCGCCTGCGGCGCGAGCTGCGCGCGCAGGTAGCCGTCGGGATGCTCGCTCGTATGCAACAGGATGTAGGCACCGTTCTCGCGAACGCGGCGCGCGACGATCGGGGTGAGTTCGGCCCGTCCGCCGATCAGCCGTGCCTCGTTGCCGTCGACGCTCACGTCCATGCGGGCGACCCGCTCGGTGTTTTCGCCGGCATCGCCCGGATGCAGGGTCGCCCCGGTGACGCGCTCGTCGAGGCCCGAAACCACGAGGTCGATGCGTACCGCGCCGTCGGCGTCGATCGTCGCGCGTGCCTCGCCGGACGGCGGGCGCGTGTCCGCGGCCGCGGCGCGCAGCAGGTTGAACGTGCCGCGCATGCGCATGTCCTGCGCCGCGGCGGCGAGTGGAACGAGCAGCAGCGCGAGCAGGAGCGGACGGGAAACAAGCCGGTTCATCGGAAAGTCCTCCGGGAGATGCCGCCACCCTCTCGACGCCGACGCACCCTCCGCGTGAAAACACGGGTCAGGCACGAACGCCGGTGACTCTCCATTCACCTGCCGGTGCGCATCGTCGCGCTGACCCCGGAGAACCGCCATGCGCCGAGCCCTGCCCGCCCTCGTCTTCGCCGCGTCCGCCGCGGTCTTCCTGACCACCGCCTGCTCCACGGCCAGTGCGCTGCTGTTCCGCGACAGCATCTCGTTCACGCAGCCCCAGCTGCAGGAGAAGCTGGTGCGCGGGTTTCCGCGCGACTACAAGAAGCTGGGCGGGCTGGTCACGCTGACGCTGATGAACCCGCGGCTGTCGATCCCCGCTGGCGAGCGCCGCCTCAAGGTGGACTTCGACATGGCGGTCGGCGCGCTCGGACACGCCGCGCGCTCCCCCGAAGGCTCGTTCACGCTGACGAGCGCACTGCGCTACGATCCGGCCACGCGCGGCCTGCATCTGTTCGAGCCGCGCATCGAGGACGTCGAGGTCGGCGCGCTCGGGGGACGCATGGGGGACTCGTTGCGCGGTGCGCTCAACGAGTGGCTGTCGGACTGGTCGCGGAAGGAACCGATCTACGAGTTCGATGATTCGCTGATCGGCCGCCTCGGTGCGCGCCGCGTCGAAGGGACGAAGATCCAGGATGGCCAGGTCGTGGTCCAGCTCGGCGACTGATCGCCGCATCCGTACGTCGGCCGCGCTGCTCGGCGCCGTGCTGGCGCTCGCTGCCTGCGGGCGCGATGCGCAACGCGAGGGCGCGGACGCGGTCGCGAACGGCGACGACGCCTCCACCGGCCGTCCGCTGCCCGCGCCCACCGCCGCGCCCGGCACGAGCGTGACCGGCATGCCGACCACGCCGCCGCCACCCCGACCGGCCGAGACGCCGACCGAAAGCGTCGCCACCGCGGACCCCGCCGCGCCGTTGCCGGCGCCGGTCGACGGCGGAGCGATTCCCGGTGCGACCGTGCCGGATCCCGCCGCGCCGACACCGCCACCGCCCGCCGTCGCATTGCCGCCCGAGGACGCCGCCGCGGCCACGTCCGTCGTCACCCAGTACTTCGCCGCGGTCACCGCGGGGGCGCCGGCCAAGGCGCAGGCGCTCTGGACGACGACGCCCAACGATTCCGCCGTTCTGCAGCTCTCGCGCGGGGCCGTGTTCGGCGTCGACGTGGGCGCACCGACCGCCGACGCCGGCGGTCGGGTCAGCGTGCCCGTGGACGTGCGCGGCCGCGCGGACGACGGCAGCGAGCGCCGCATGCAGGCCGTCTACAGCGTGCAGCGCAGTGCGCCCGAGGCGCCGTGGCGCATCGTCTCCGCCGCCGTACGCGATGCGCGTCCCTGAACCCGGCGAGGCGCGCACGCTCGTCCTCGACACCAATGCCTGGCTCGACCTGCTGGTCTTCGACGACGCCGCGCTGGCGGGCGTCGAGGCCGACGCCTGCGACGGTTCGGTCCGGCTCGCCGTGGATGGGCGCACGCTCGCCGAGCTGCGCCGCGTACTCCGCTATCCCGTCCTGGGGCTTGCACGGCCGGTCATCGACGCGACCATGGAACGCGCGCAACGCCTCGGCCATGCCGTGGACGTCGGCGCCCTGCCGCCGCTGCCCGCCTGCCGCGATCCCGACGACCAGATGTTCCTCGAGGTGGCGGTGGCCTCGCACGCGCGCACTCTGCTCACGCGCGACGACGACCTGCTGCGCATGCACCGGCGCATGTCGCGCGAGCACGGGCTCGCGATCCTGACGCCCGCCGCCTGGCGGGCTCAGATGTCGAAACGGTAGGCGAGCTTCACCAGCAGCTGTTCGCTGTCGCGCAGCCGGAAGGCGTCGATGAGTCGCTCGCCCGCGCGGTACGGATCGTCGAGGCGCTCGTCGAACATCTCGCCGCCGCGGACATAGGCGATGTACAGGTTCGACAGCGGCGCCAGCTCGTACCGGTAGCGCACCTGGAACCCCATCGTGCCGAGGCCGAAGTCGCGATGCTGGCGCCCGACGGCGATCGGGGTGCCGTCGGTGGCGAGCGCGTAGCTCTGCCGCGCCGTCGCATCCAGGCCGATCGCCTCGAGCCGCACGCGCAGCTCCTGGCGGCTGTCGATGAGCCACGTCGCACCTGCCGACAGCACGGCCTGGTTCGTCCGGTACGTGGCGAGCATCGGCGCGCCGCCAGACGCCGGGCCGCGCCACAGCAGCAGCCCCGGATCGTGCTTGAGCTGCAGCGACATGCCCACGTTCGCACTGTCGTTGATGTAGTACGTGGGCTCGACGTTGACCGCGATCGAACCTTCGTCCCATCCGCCGAGGCTCTCGGCGGCGTAGCGCGCATTGGCGTAGAAGCCCCACGGCCCGCGGCGCGGAATGCCGCGCTCGTAGAAGAGGTAGGCCTTGGACGGCATGCGCACGATCCCGTGCCCGCGGGTCACCAGGTCGTCGTGTCCCGCCGTGAAGCCGGCGACCTCGAAGAACTGGTTGCCGCCGTCGCGCATCTCGCTCGCACGGTTCACGGCCCATGCGTCGGCGATGAGCACGCCGTCGTCGTTCATGCGACGCGACACCGCCGCACGCCACTGGTGGCTGGCGAACGCCGATTCCTTCGGCAGGTCGGTGACGCGATGCGAGACCTCGTAGCGGCCGTAGTTGAAGTTGTTGCGCTCGAGGTAACCGAAATCGTTGAGCTGCAGGGCATCGCCCAGGTGCAGCATGTAGAGCTGCTGCCGCCAGCCGGGCGCGAGGTCGTGGTCGATGCGCACCTGCGCGCCCGTATCCCGCGCCACCGCGCCGTGCTGCTCGACCTCGGACCCGACCACGGTCGTGCGGACCGTCAGCGCGGCGTTCGGGCGCCAGCGGTGGTCGAATTCACCGACCGTGGCGACCCGGTCGAAGTACGGCCGGTCGACGCGCGTGAGCATCGCGCCGAAGCCCTGCGAGGCCAGGTCACGGGTCGCGCGCACGGCGTAGAAGTCCCGGCCGACGTCGTCGGCTTCGGTGGCCGCGAAAACGCCGTAGTTGAACCCGGCCGCGCTTCCGTTGACCTTCACCGCGGCGGTGACGTCGCCGGCTCCGTTGCCGTCGTCGCGTCCGCCGCCGACACGGCGCGTGTAGATCAGCCGGTTCGCGTTGTTGAGCGAGCCGAACGGCACGTCGAAGAAGCTCTGGTTCTCGGTGAAGAACGGGCGCTTGTCGCTGAAGAACGTCTCGATGGCGCTGAAGTTGACGACGAGCTGGTCGCTCTCGACCTGCCCGAAGTCCGGGTTGATCGTCGCCGACAGCTGGAACTGCCCGTTGGGCTTCCAGAACAGGTCGGCGCCCGCGTCGAAGTCCGCCTTGCGGCGCACCATGTCCTGCAGGCCCGCGACGTACGGGGTGACGGCGAACAGCGCCTGGCTGTACTTCGGCACGTCGACCTTCTCGAACACCGAGAGGAAGCGCGGCTCGTTGAACGAGACCGCCGGCCACGACATGCGCTCGCCGGTTGCGCCGAGCACGCGATCGAGCGAAATGCCGATCGTGCGCGTGCCGCCCGCGACGTCCCGCATCGGCGCGATGTGCCACGGGATCAGCATCTCGGCCGACCAGCCGTCCGCGTCCTCGCTGACCGCGTGGCGCCAGGCGCCGTCCCAGTCGGCGCTGAACTGGTTCTCGTTGCTCAGCACGCCGTCGGCGATGCCGTCCGACAGGGCGACCATGAAGTTGTAGCCGGTGCGCCCTTCCCCGTCGAAGTCGACGTAGACGTTGACCCGGTCGACCTGGCCGTTCTGGTCGCGCTGGAAGCGGTCGCGCCGGCGCGGGACGCCCGCCGGCTGGACGACGTGGAACGCGATCGCGAGGCCGTCGGGCGTCGCCTTGAACCAGGCTTCCGTCGGCTGCGAGCCCGGCTCGCGCGAGAGCGGCTGGGTCAGGCGGAAGTCGGCGACGTGGCGGGCGTCCGCCCACTCGGCGGGGTCGACGCGGCCGTCGACCTTGATGCCATCGGCCGCGGCGGCGGCGGCCGGGAACGCGGCGATCAGGGCGATCGCCAGCGCGGTGCGGGGCATGGCGGGCATGCGGCAGTCCGAAGCGGCACCGGGCGTGCCGAAAGAGGCCGCAGGGTAGACGGCCCCGCGCGGGAGGCCGCCTGTCATAGGTCATGCCGGGCGTGATCCCCGGCAGCCGACCGGGCGATCAGGCCTTCGCGCGGCCCTTCGAAGCCCGCTTGGCGGCGGCCTTCTTCGGCGCGCGCTTCGGCTGGAGCATGGTGCCCGTGCAGTTCTTCGAGCCGCAGCGGCAGGCCCAGATCTTCTTCATGCGCGCCGTGTGCGGCTCGCCCAGGGTGATGCCGTAGTTGTAGGTCAGCTCGTCACCGGC
Organism: Lysobacter xanthus; assembly: GCF_047159895.1. NCBI lineage: Bacteria > Pseudomonadati > Pseudomonadota > Gammaproteobacteria > Lysobacterales > Lysobacteraceae > Lysobacter > Lysobacter xanthus. The sequence continues at coordinate 12,429 of NZ_BAAGAB020000037.1, read as the reverse complement.
CTTGATCGCCTTCTTCGCTTCGATGAAGACGCGGTCCTTGGTGCGGTCGTCGCCGTCGGCTTCCTCGATGATCGACTCGCAGTTCGGCGAGCAGCTGTGGTTGATCCACTTCGCCACGTTGCCCCGACGCGCACCGTCGATGACGTAATCGTCGTTGAGGGTGAACAGGAAGGTGTGGCCGGACTCGGCGTCGCCTTCGTCGCTCGAATCGACGTCCCGGTGCGTGCGCCGCTGGCCGCGGTACTCGATGATCCGCTCGCCCTTGGCGATGGGGGCGATGGCGAACACGCCCGTGCCGTGGATGGCGGAACGACGGGCGACGACCTTGCTGGGCATGCGGTGGACCAACCGGAAGGGATCCGCATTCTGCCGTGGCCGCACGTTCCGGTCACTCACGCCGCTTCCCCTGAACCGCCGGCACCGGCACATGGCGACGCCGGGCCGGAAATCGTACAATTCCGGTCCCGATTGAAAACGTCCTGGAACGAGGCCTCGGCAGATGCTCCGGGTCACCAAGCTCACCGACTACGCGACCGTCGTGCTCACGGTCCTCGCCGCCTCCCCGGCCGAGGTGCTGAGCGCGACCGAGATCGCCGATCGCGCGGGGCTGGAGGCCACCACGGTCAGCAAGGTGCTCAAGCCGCTTGCGCAGGCCGCGCTGGTGGAAGGCTTCCGCGGCGCCCATGGCGGCTACCGGCTCGCCCGGGCCGCCACCGACATCCGCCTGATCGAGGTGATCGAGGCGATGGAGGGCCCGCTGGCGGTCACCGAGTGCAGCGTCCACGACGGCCAGTGCGGCATCGAATCCTCCTGCGGCATGCGCCGCAACTGGCGCCGCATCAACGACGTGATCGTGCAGTCCCTGTCGGGCGTGACCCTGCAGGACATGCTCGACCCCGAACCCGATCCCCGCGCCGCGCGACGCATCGACCTGCGCCTCGCGAGCGCCTGAGGCACCGCCATGACCGAACACATCGCCAACGCCGAGATCCACCAGCAGCTCGGCCGTCGCTACGAGGCGGGCTTCGTCACCGACATCGAGTCCGACACCTTCCCGGCCGGCCTGAGCGAGGACATCGTCCGCGCCATCTCCGCCAAGAAGGAGGAGCCGGAGTGGATGACGGAATGGCGCCTGGCCGCCTATCGCCACTGGCTCACGCTCAAGGAACCGAACTGGGCGAAGCTCGACCTGCAGCCCATCGACTTCCAGGCGCTGAGCTACTACTCCGCGCCGAAGGGTCCCAAGTACCAGTCGCTCGACGAGGTGCCGCAGGAACTGCTGGATACCTACGACAAGCTCGGGGTCCCGCTGCACGAGCGCGCGCGGCTCGCCGGCGTGGCGGTGGATGCGGTGTTCGACTCGGTCTCCGTCGGCACCACGTTCCGCAAGGAGCTCGCCGAGAAGGGCGTCGTCTTCATGTCGATGTCCGAGGCGGTGCGCGAACACCCCGACCTTGTCCGCCAGTACCTCGGCAGCGTGGTGCCGGTGGGCGACAACTTCTTCGCCGCGCTCAACTCGGCCGTCTTCTCCGACGGCAGCTTCGTCTTCATCCCCAAGGGCGTGCGCTGCCCGATGGAGCTGTCGACGTACTTCCGCATCAATGCGAGCGAGACCGGCCAGTTCGAGCGCACGCTCATCGTCTGCGAGGACGGTGCCTACGTGTCCTACCTCGAAGGCTGTACCGCGCCGCAGCGCGACGAGAACCAGCTGCATGCGGCGGTGGTCGAGCTCGTCGCGCTCGAGGGCGCGGAGATCAAGTACAGCACCGTGCAGAACTGGTATCCGGGCGACGAGAACGGCGTCGGCGGCATCTACAACTTCGTGACCAAGCGCGGCGAATGCCGTGGCGCGAAGTCGAAGATCAGCTGGACGCAGGTGGAGACCGGCTCGGCGATCACCTGGAAATACCCGAGCTGCGTGCTGATCGGCGACGACTCGGTCGGCGAGTTCTATTCGGTCGCGCTCACGCACCACCGCCAGCAGGCCGACACCGGCACCAAGATGATTCACGTCGGCAAGCGCACGAAGAGCAAGATCGTGAGCAAGGGCATCAGCGCCGGGCGCGGCCAGAACACCTACCGGGGCCTGGTGCGCGTCGAGCGCACCGCCGAGGACGCCCGCAACTACACGCAGTGCGACTCGCTGCTGATCGGCAAGAAGTGCGGCGCGCACACGTTCCCGTACATCGAGGTGCGCCATCCCGGCGCCAAGGTCGAGCACGAGGCCACCACCTCGAAGATCAGCGAGGACCAGATGTTCTATTGCCGGTCCCGCGGCATCGCCGAGGAAGACGCGGTGTCGATGATCGTCGACGGCTTCTGCAAGTCGGTGTTCAAGGAACTGCCGATGGAATTCGCCGTCGAGGCGAAGAAGCTGCTCGAGGTGAGCCTCGAAGGCTCCGTCGGCTGAGCGTCGGCGCCGGCTCCACCGTTCGGACAGGACGTCCGGACCGGGCGCTGCCCGAAGCGACGAACGTCGCGCCCAGGACGGCCCTGATTCCTCTGGACATCCGACCATGCTGAAGATCGAAAACCTCCACGTCCGCGTCGCCGGCAAGGACATCCTCAAGGGCCTCTCGCTCGAGGTCGACGCCGGGCGCGTGCACGCGATCATGGGCCCCAACGGCGCGGGCAAGTCCACGCTCGGCAACGTGCTGGCCGGCCGCGAAGGCTACGACGTGGTCGAAGGCTCGATCGAGTTCGAGGGCCGCGACCTGCTGGCGCTCGAGCCCGAGGAACGCGCGGCCGCCGGCGTCTTCCTCGCGTTCCAGTACCCGGTCGAGATTCCGGGCGTGAACAACACCTACTTCCTGCGCGCCGCGCTCAATGCGCAACGCAAGGCGCGTGGCGAGGAGGAGCTCGATTCGATGCAGTTCCTCAAGCGCGTGCGCGAGAAACTCGCCGTGCTGCACCTCAAGGACGAGCTGCTGCATCGCGCCGTCAACGAGGGCTTCTCCGGCGGCGAGAAGAAGCGCAACGAGATCTTCCAGCTCGCGCTGCTCGAGCCCAAGCTGGCGATCCTGGACGAGACCGATTCCGGCCTCGACATCGATGCGCTCAAGGCGGTCGCCGACGGCGTCAACGCGCTGCGTTCGGCCGACCGCGCCTTCCTCGTGATCACCCACTATCAGCGCCTGCTCGACTACATCCGGCCGGACGTCGTGCACGTGCTCGCGGATGGTCGCATCGTCGAGACCGGTGGCCCCGAGCTGGCGCTGGAGCTCGAACAGCACGGCTACGCCTGGCTGAAGGACCGTGTCGCGCCGGGGGCGTCGGCCTGACATGAGCGCCCTGCTCGATTCGCTCACCGCCGGGTTCGACACGCTGCCGCTGCGCGAGGCCGGCCGCCTCGGCCCCGCACGTCGCGAGGCGCTGGAGGCGCTGCGCCGCGACGGCCTGCCGGGCGCGCGCGTGGAAGCCTGGAAATACACCAGCCTGCGGCCGCTGGAACGGCGCACGTACGCCGTGCCCGATGCCGATGTCGCCGTCGACCCCGCGGTCGTCGCCGACATCCCCACGCCGCGCATCGTCTTCGCGAACGGTCGATACGTCCCATTGCTGAGCGATCTCGCCGGCCTCGACGGCGGCATCACGGTGGAACCGCTCTCGACGGTCCTCGAACGCGGCGACGAGCGCGAGTGCAACATCCTCGGCCGCCGGTTCGACCGCGCCGACGAGCCCTTCGCGCGCCTCAACGCGGCGCTCGCCGTCGAGGGCGCGATCGTCCGCGTCGAGGCCGGCGTCCAGGCGACGCGCCCGCTGCATCTGGTGGCGGTCGGCAGCACGTCCAGCGCCGATGTCGCTTCGCACCTGCGGCATCTCGTCGACCTGCGCGAAGGCGCGCGGCTCGAACTCGTCGAGCACGCGATCGCAGCGGGAAGCCATGCCAACCTCGCCACGTCGGTGGTGCACGTGCACCTCAAGACCGGCGCGCACCTCGTGCATGCGCGGCTGCAGGACGAATCCGGCCTCGCCCACCTGTTCGCCCGGACGGACGCCGTGCTCGCGCGCGATTCGCGCTACGAGCGGCTCGACCTGGAACTGGGCGCGGCGCTCAGCCGGCACGAACTCAACATCGCGCTGCACGGCGAAGGTGCGGTCGCGCAGGCCAACGGCGTGCTGCTCGGTGACGGGCGGCGCCACCTCGACACCCGGCTCGGGCTCGACCACGTCGGCCGCGACAGCCGTTGCGACCTCACCTGGCGCGGCCTCGCCGACGGCCGCTCGCGTGTCGCCTTCCACGGCGGCATCCTCATCCGCGAGGGGGCCGACGGCACGCAGGCCATGCTGTCCAACAAGAACCTGCTGCTGTCGGACGGTGCGGAGGTCGACTCGCAGCCGGTGCTCGTCATCCATGCCGACGAAGTGCAGGCCGCGCATGGCGCGACCGTCGGCCAGCTCGACCCCACCTCGCTCTTCTACCTGCGATCGCGGGGCATCCCGGCCGCCGAGGCCCGTGCCCTGCTGACCGCCGCGTTCTGCCGCGAGACGTTGTCGCTGCTCGACGACGGCGCGACCCGCGACCTGCTCGCCGCGCGCCTGGACGCCGCATTGGCGCGGGTGCAGGGGCGATGAGCAGCGTCCCGACGTCCACCGTCGACTGGGCACGCGTGCGCGCGGACTTCCCGCTGCTGGAGCGCGAAGTCCACGGCAAGCCGCTGGTCTATCTGGACTCGGCGAACACGGCGCAGAAGCCCGCCGCCGTGATCGAGGCGGTGGATGATTTCTATCGTCGCCACAATGCGAACGTCAGCCGCGCGGTGCATGCGCTGGGCTCGGAAGCGACCGAGGCCTACGAGGGCGCACGCCGCCGCCTCGCCGCGTTTCTCAACGTCCGCCCGGACGAACTCGTGCTCTGCAGCGGCACGACGTTCGCGATCAATCTCGTCGCCTACAGCTGGGCCCTGCCGCGGCTGAAGCCGGGCGACGCGATCGTACTGACCCGCATCGAGCACCACGCGAACATCGTGCCCTGGCAGATCGTCGCCGAGCGCACGGGCGCGGCGATCCGGGTCGCGGAGATCGACGAGCGCGGCGAACTCGACCTCGAGGCGTTGTATGCGCTCCTGACGCCCGACGTGAAGCTGCTCGCGGTCACCCACGTCTCCAACGTGCTCGGCACCGTGAACCCCGTACGCGACATCTGCCGCGAGGCGCGCCGACGCGGCATCGTCACCGTGGTGGACGGCTCGCAGGCCGCGCCGCATCGCGCGCTCGACGTCGCGTCGATCGGCTGCGACTTCTATGCCGTCACCGGCCACAAGATGGTCGGCCCCACCGGAACCGGGGCCCTGTGGGGCCGTCGCGAGCTTCTGTCCGAGATGCCGCCGTTCCTCGGGGGCGGCGAGATGATCCGCGAGGTGCGCTTCGAAGGCACCGTCTACAACGACGCGCCGCACCGCTTCGAAGCCGGCACGCCGAACATCGCGGGCTTCGTGGGCCTCGGCGCGGCGGTGGATTACCTCGGCTCGGTCGGCATGGCGGCGATCGAGGCGCGCGAGAAGGAACTGCTCGCGCATGCGACGGAAGCGCTCGACGCGGTCGACGGCGTGCGCATCTTCGGACGCGCCCGCGAGAAGGCCGCGGTCATCAGTTTCCTCGTCGAGGGCGCGCATGCGCACGACCTCGCCACCCTGCTCGATCTCGAGGGCGTCGCCGTCCGTTCCGGACAGCATTGCGCGCATCCGCTGATGGCGTTCTTCGGCGTTGCCGCGACGTGCCGTGCGTCCTTCGCGTTCTACAACACGCACGAGGAAGTCGAAGCCTTCGTCGCCGCGCTGCAGAAGGTTCGTCGCCTGCTCGCCTGAGCGCGCGCGCCCGTCTACGATGCGCTCCACCCGCCCTGCCGGCTCCGCGAATGACCGACCTCCGCTTCCGCCCCGCCACGCCGAATGACGTCGACGCGATCGTCGCGCTGGTGGAATCGGCCTACCGCGGCGAGGCCAGCCGCGCGGGCTGGACGACGGAGGCCGACCTCCTCGACGGACGCCGTACCGGCGCCGACGACATCGAATCCTGCCTCGCACGGCCGCGCAGCGTGATCCTGCTGGCGGAGTCCATCCAGGGTGATCGCAGTGAACTCGTCGGTTGCGCGCACGTCGCGGTCGAGGACGCGGGCGGTTACTTCGGCATGTTCTCCATTCGCCCGACGCTCCAGGGCGCGGGCCTCGGCAAGCGCCTGCTGGCGGAAGCCGAGCGGCTGGTGTTCGAGGACTGGCAGCTTCCGGTGATGCGAATGACCGTGATCGACGTGCGGGACGAACTGATAGCCTTCTACCAGCGCCGAGGCTACCGTCGCACCGGCATTGTCAAGCCGTTCCCGTACGGCGACGAGCGCTTCGGCCGGCCGCGCCGCGACGACCTCCGCTTCGAAGTGCTCGAGAAGCACGCGGCCGGCCGCTGACATGGACGGCTGGATCCGCGTCGCCACCACCGCCGAACTGCTGCCCGGCGAGAGCACCGTCGCCTGGGATGGCGACACGCCGATCTTCGTGGTGAACCTCGACGGCGACTTCTACGCGGTCGAGGACCGGTGCACGCACGAGGATTTCGAACTCTCCGCCGGCCCCATCGACGCCGCGTCCGGGAGTGTCGAATGCGTGCTGCACGGCGCGCGCTTCGACCTGCGTGACGGCCGCGCGTTGTGCGGCCCGGCCTACGTTCCGGTGGCCAAGTTTCCGGTCGAAGTCGTCGACGGCGTGATCTGGACGCGCGACGACCGCTGACGCGTGGCGAACGGCGTCCGGCGGTGACATAAGCGGCGGGGCGGGCCTTCAGTCGGCTACACCAGGCCGTGCTACGCCGCAACGGAAGCCCGGGCGCGGCGCCGCCCCAGACCGCGTAATGCGCATCCCCCGTCCTCGCGGTCGTCAGGTGCGCGGTCCCGGCGAATCAGGCAAGCGACGAAGGGGCCGCGGAGCCCCAAGTGGTTCCGTCGCGCGATCCGAACCATGGCACCTGCTCGCGTCATAACCGCTGGGTGACGAGCGCGCTCCGCCCTGCCCCGCGCATCGCCCCCTCGGGCTTCGAGAGTCGGTCGACCCGGCCGTTTCCCACCGCTCGCTGGACCACGGCCGCTCGGGGCCGCATCGAAACTTCTTGCAAACGCGAATCACTCTCATTAGCCTTCCCTCCAAGCAGCCGCTGGCTACAAGGAGAGTCCCGTGTCGCACCGTTTCCGTCCTGCTCCCCTGTTCGTCGCGCTCGTCGCCTGCCTTTCGCAGCAGGCCTGGGCCGACCCCGCGCCGGAGCCCATCGAGCTCGACCGCGTGCAGGTGCACGGCCAGCGCGAGGGATACGCGGCCCGGGGCACGCGCACGGCGACCAAGACGGACACCGCGCTCAAGGACGTGCCGCAGGCGGTATCGGTCGTGACCGACGAGGCGATGCGCGACCAGGCGATCACCAGCCTCGCCGATGCGCTCCGGTTGGTGCCCGGCGTCGGGGTCGGACAGGGCGAAGGCAACCGCGACACCCCGATCCTGCGCGGCAACAGCACCACCGGCGACCTCTTCATCGACGGCGTGCGCGACGACGTGCAGTACATCCGCGACGTCTACAACGTCGAACGCGTCGAGGTGCTCAAGGGCCCCAATGCGATGATCTTCGGCCGCGGCGGCGCGGGCGGCGTCGTCAACCGGGTGACCAAGACGGCCGATCGGCAGCTGCATCGCGAAGTCGGCCTGCAGGTGGGGACGGACGGCCGCCGTCGCGGCACGTTCGACCTCGGCGGCGCGGCGGGTGCGACGACCGCGCTGCGGGTCACGGGCGTCTACGAGGACTCCGAGAACTTCCGCGACGGCTTCGACCTGCGCCGCTACGGCGTCAATCCGACGCTGACCTGGGACCCCACCGAAGCGACGCGCGTCACCGCCTCGTACGAGCGCTTCCACGATGAGCGCGTGGCCGATCGTGGCCTGCCCGCGCTGCGCGCCTTCGGCATCGATCGTCCGGTGGATGTCGACCGCTCGACGTTCTTCGGCGACCCCGACCGCAGCCCGGTCGAGGCCACGGCCGACATCCTGTCGCTGCGCGTCGAACATGCCGTCTCCGACAACGTCACGCTCCGCAACACCACCCGCTGGGCGTCTTACGACAAGTTCTACCAGAACGTGTTCGGCAACGGCACGACGCCCCGCGCCGGCGGCGGCATCGACGTCGTGGTGGCGGCGTACAACAACGCGACCACGCGCGAGAACCTGTTCAACCAGACCGACGTCGAAATGCATTTCGCCACGGGCGCGCTCCAGCACACGCTGCTCGCGGGCGCCGAGTTCGGGCGGCAGGAGACGGACAACCTGCGCATGACCGGCGTGTTCCCGGCGAGTTCCTGCGCAGTGCAGCCGGGCAAGCCCGCGACGACGGCGCAGGCCTGCGTCCCGCTGGAGAACCCGCGTTACACCGGCCCGCTCGTGTTCGCGCCGTCGGCCACGGATGCGAACAACCACAGTGTCGCGCGCATCGCCGCCGCGTACCTGCAGGACCAGATCGACTTCTCGCCGCAGTGGCAGGCACTCGTGGGCGTGCGGTACGACCGGTTCGGCGTCGACCTGCGCAACAACCGCAACGGACAGACGTTCTCGACCACCGACAACCTGCTGTCGCCGCGCGTGGGCCTCGTCTGGAAGCCGGTCGACCCGCTCTCGGTCTACGCGAGCTACAGCGTCGCCTACGTGCCGCGCGCGGGCGACCAGCTGGCGTCGCTGAGTACGAGCAATGCCGCGCTCGAACCGGAAAAGTTCGTCAACCGCGAGATCGGCGCGAAGTGGGACGTTCGTGCGGGCCTGACGGCGAGCGCCGCCGTCTATCGCCTCGACCGCAGCAACGTGGTCGTGCTCGACCCCACCGACCCCACCAACACGCGCACCGTCCTGGCCGACGGCCAGCGCACCCGCGGCGTCGAACTCGAGCTGGCCGGCCGCGTGACGGATCGCTGGAGCGTGATCGCGGGGTACGCGTACCAGGAGGGCGAATTCACCCGTGCGATCGCGGCGACGACGCCGGCCGGCACGCGCCTCGCCCAGCTGCCGCGCCACAGCGCGACGCTGTGGAACCGGTTCGACCTGACGCCGCGCTGGGGCGTCGGCCTCGGGGCGACGTACCGCGGCGAGGTCTACGCAGCGCTGCCGAACGTGCCCACCAGCAGCGTCGCCGGGCTTCCGGCGAGCCGCACGGTGCTCGACGACTACGTGCGCGTCGACGGCGCGGTGTATTTTCGCGCGTCGCAGAACGTGCGCCTGCAGTTGAACGTCGAGAACCTGTTCGACACGTCCTACTTCGCGAGCGCCAACAGCAACGACAACGTCTCGCCCGGTGCGCCGCGCACGGCCTACCTGGGCATCACCTACGACTTCTGAGGCACCGCATGTCCACCGCCCGTCCCGCGCCCCGCCCCGCCCGACCCGTGGTCTACCGCTGGGTGCGCCAGATCCACCTGTGGGTGGGCGCCTGGGGCGCGCTGGCGGCGCTGATGTTCGGACTCACCGGCCTGGTGATGGGCCATCGCTTCGGCGACTCGGCGTGGCCGCAGGGCGATTCGCGCGAAGTCGGCACGGTGACGCTCGAGGTACCGGCGGCGGCGCGCGGCAGCAAGGAGGCGCTGCGCGACTGGCTGCGTGCGACGCACGGCCTCGAGGCGACGACCGTCCGGGGCGGCAAGCCGGAAGGCGCGCGCGTGGAAGGCCGCGAGGTGAAGCAGCCGGCGAAGTGGTCGGCCTCGGGCGGCACCGCGCGGCGTTCCTGGTCGCTCGACTACGTGCCGGGCAACGCGACCGCCGAGCTCAAGCGCAGCGAACAGTCGACGCTCGCCGCGCTGCTGCGCCTGCACAAGGGCGTCGGCGGCGGCACGGCGTGGTCGCTGCTGCACGACAGCTTCGCCATCGGCATGATCCTGCTCGGGCTGTCGGGCCTCTGGATGTGGGCGCGGGGTCGCACGCCGCGGCAGATGCTGCTCAGCGTCATGGGCCTGTCGACCGCGGTCTTCCTCGTCGTCGTGGGCATGGCGCTCGCCTGAGGTCGCCGCTCAGCCGAGCGGCGCGAGTTCCAGGTTCGACGACGGCGGCGCATCGGCCGGATGCAGTCGGATCAGCAACGCCTCGCCCGCGCCGTCGAGCACGTGGCGCAACCGTGCCTCGCCCGCCTGCAGGATCGCTGTGTCGCCCATGGCGAGATCCGGCAGCCCGCTGGCGTCGGCGAAGCGCGCGCCCCCGGCGAGCTGATGCACGACCCATGTCGAGCGCGGCTCCGCGAAGACGACCATCGCGCCCACCAGCGGGCGTCGCCACAGGTCGGCCACGTAGCGGTCCCGGCGCCACATCAGGTTGAAGTCGTGGGTCGGCCCGGCCACCAGTTCGCCGTGCACGGGCGACTCGCCCGCGAAGCGGTGTCGGCCGTAAGGCGGCTTGAGCTCCGCGGTGTCGTCCTCGAAGCGCAGGCGCAGACCCTCGCCGGCCAGCAGCACCAGTTCGCGATCGACGCCCGGAAACGTCGAGAAGGGCCCGTCGGCGGTGATCTCCGCGATCGACAGTCGCCAGTCCCACTCGCCCTCGCCCGCGGGTTCCGCGTGGATCTCGCGGGTCCAGCCCCCGCCGTTGCGCCAGCGCGTGCGGCGGTACTCGTAGGACGGGATGACGCGCGAGGTCGGGGCCATGGGGCATCCGTGCAGTCGATGACCGGAGTATGCCGCCGGCGCGTGGACGCACGGAAACCGCCGGCAAGCCTCCTGCCTGCCGGCGGCATACCTCCGTGTCGGGTTTTCTCCCGGGATCAGGCGTCCTGCCTGCCGGCCGTCGTCCGTGCGGCCGGTGATGCGGTCAGCGGCGCAGGCCGGCCGCGGGCAGCGCGGCGCGCGCGGCGGGTCGTGCCGGGGCGACGCTGCCCAGCAGGATGCGGTCGCGGTTCTTTTCGATGGTCTTGAGGCCGATGCCCTTCACCAGCGCGAGCTGGTCGATGCTGCGGAACGGGCCGTTGGTCTTGCGGTAGGCCACGATCGCCTCGGCCTTCGACGGGCCGATGTTGACCAGCACGCGGTCGAGCGTGGCGACGTCGGCGGTGTTGATGTTGACGCGCTCGACGGCGACGCCGGGACGCGCGACCGGGGTGGCGAGCGGCGAGGCCGCGACCGCGGTCGAGGCGAAAGCGAGCGAGAGCGCGAGGATGTGCAGGAGGCGGGCGGGGTTCATGACGGGGTCCTTGTCGGTGAATGGCCGGTCGGCCGGTGGAGACAGTGTCCCCGCCGCCGCTTGGCCCTCCGATCGGCCGACGCCCCGCCACGGGGCGGAACTGTCTGTAGCGTGCCGTAGGAAAAGTCCCACACGGGCCGGGCGGTAGAATCGTCGACCCCCGCCCTATCCCGAGTTGCCGATGGACGCCCGCCGCGTCGAAGCCTTCGTGTCGCAGAAGTGGGACGACGAGATCGTCCCCCGCCTGGTCGAATACATCCGGATCCCCTGCAAGTCGCCCATGTTCGACGCCGACTGGGTGGCCAACGGCTACATGGACCAGGCCGTCGCGCTGATGGAAGGCTGGGCGCGCGCGCAGGGCATCGAGGGCATGGTCCTCGAGGTGGTGCGCCTGGAAGGCCGCACGCCGCTGATCTACGTAGAGATCCCGGCCGCGAACGGCGGCCGCGAGGACGACTGCGTGCTGCTCTACGGCCACCTCGACAAGCAGCCGGAAATGACCGGCTGGGACGAGGACCTCGGCCCGTGGACGCCCGTCATCAAGGGCGACCGCCTCTACGGCCGCGGCGGCGCGGACGACGGCTACGCGATCTTCGGTTCGCTCACCGCGGTGATGGCGCTGCGCGAACAGGGCCTGCCGCATGCGCGGTGCGTGGTGCTGATCGAGGCCTGCGAGGAATCCGGCAGTTACGACCTGCCGGCCTACGTCGATCACCTCGCCCCACGCATCGGCAAGCCGTCGCTGGTGGTCTGCCTCGACTCGGGCTGCGGCAACTACGAGCAGCTGTGGTGCACGACGTCGCTGCGCGGCCTGACCGGCGGCAACCTCACCGTGCGCGTGCTGCACGAGGGCGTGCATTCGGGCGACGCCTCGGGCGTGGTGCCGTCGAGCTTCCGCATCCTGCGTACGCTCCTGTCGCGGATCGAGGACGAGACGACCGGCCGGATCCTCATCGAGGGCATGCACGTGGAGGTGCCCGCCGAACGCATGGCGCAGGCGCAGGAAGCCGCGCGCGTGCTCGATACGGCGGTGTTCGACAAGTTCCCGTTCCTCGACGGCATGGTGCCGATGGACGACGAACTCATCGAGCTGGTGCTCAACCGAACGTGGCGGCCCGCGCTGTCGATCACCGGCGTGGACGGCATGCCGCCGCTGGCGTCGGCCGGCAACGTGCTGCGTCCGTATACGTCGGTGAAGCTGTCGCTGCGGCTGCCGCCGACGCTGGACGGCAAGCGCGCGGGCGAGCTG
>NZ_BAAGAB020000036.1:0-27538 GCF_047159895.1 Lysobacter xanthus | reverse complement strand
AGGTCGGCCGAGGCCTCGCCGACGATCGTGGCGACCGTTTCCAGGTCGCGCGACTCGCGTCGCGCCGCATCCAGCAGCACGCGTGCCGACGCGGCGCCGAGCACGCCGGCGAGTTCGCGCTCGAGTCGCTCCTCGACGCCGTCGGGCACCGGCCCGGTCGTCAGCCCCCCGAGCAATTGGGTCACGCGCTCACGCGGCAGGAAGCGCAGGCTCGCCGAGCGCAGCGTCGCGGCGTCGAGCCCCCGGTAGGCACGCCGCGGGCGGCCCGACGGCAATGCCGCGAGCAGGAGCGTCGCGCCCGTGCCCAGAAACAGGCTCGCGCCGACCGCGCGCCCCAGGCGCGACCACCCCGTGAGCCCGAAGAAGCCGTCGGGCGACAGCGAAGCGATCCCGAACGGCCCTTCGCGCAGCCACGCGGCCTCGGGCCACGCCATCGGCCCGACCAGCACCCACGCCCACGTCGCGAAGCCGACCAGGATGCCGACGAGGGCGGCGCGCGCGGGCGTCTGCGGCCGCCACACCGCGAAGGCGAGCGCGGGCGCCAGGGTCGCGAGTGCGGAGAAGGAGACCGCGCCGACGTCCGCCAGCGCCGCATTGCCCGCGATGACACGGCTGTAGGCCCAGGCGAGCAGCATCACGCCGACGATGCCCACGCGCCGCAGCAGCAGCACGCTGCCGCTCAGGTCGTCGCCCTCGCGCCGCCCCCAAGCGCCGCGCAGCAGCCCGGGCGCGAACCAGTGGTTGCCGATCATGAGGCTGAGGCTCAGCGTGCTCACCACCACCATCCCCGTCGCCGCGCTGAGGCCGCCGAGGAAGGCGACGAGCGCCAGGCCCTCGTGGCCCTGCGACAGCGGCAGCGCGAGCACGTAGAGATCGGAGGGGACACGGTCGCCGAACAGGCGCGTGCCGGCCTGCGCGAGCGGCAACACCGGCAAGGCGATCAGCAGGAGGTAGAGCGGAAACAGCCAGCGTGCCGTGTGGACGTGGCGCTCGTCGCGGCACTCGACCACGGCGACGTGGAACTGGTGCGGCAGGATGAACATCGCCAGCGCGCCGAGCACCATCAACGGCGCGAAGCCGCCCGACGGCGGCGGCACGGCGACGGGCGCCGTCGCCTGCGGCGCCCCTGCGTCGAGCCCGAACAGCACGAACGCACCGACGGCGAGCATCGCCACGAGTTTGAATGCGGATTCGAGCGCCATCGCGAGCACCAATCCGCGGTTGTGCTCGGTGGCCTTCGCATGGCGCGCGCCGAAGAGGATCGCGAACGCGGCGAGCACGATCGCCACGTACAGCGCACTGTCGCGCCAGGCGGGCGCGGCTGTCGGAACGGCGCCGGTCGACAGCACCGAAAAGCTCATCGCCACGGCCTTGAGCTGCAGCGCGATGTACGGGACGAGCCCGAGCGCGACGACGCCCGTCACCGTCGCGGCGAGCCATGCATCCTTGCCGAGGCGCGTGGCGATCAGGTCGGCGAGCGATGCGGCATTGGTGTCGCGCGCGAGACGCGCGAGCCGGAGCATGACGCCGACGCCGAGCGCATACAGCAGGATGGCGCCGACGAACGTCGGCGGCACCGGCCAGCCGTAGCGTGCGGCCTGCGTCACCGTGCCGAAGAACGTCCACGACGTGCAATGCACCGCGAGAGACAGCGCGTAGACGTAGCGCCAATGGCGCGAGGCGAGCGCCGGGCGCCGTTCCGCCCGCAGCGCGGCGGCGAACATCAGCGCGAGCCAGCCCAGGCTCGCGGCAGTGACGACTCCCACGTTCAGCATCGCGTGCTCGCGTTCATCGGCCTGTCGCCCGCCCGTTCCCCGGCGGCGAGCTTAGCCCACCGCGGTCTCGCCGCAGCGGCGGGCTTCCGCCCGAAAACGAACGGCGGGCCGAAGCCCGCCGCCGTGTTCCGACCGCCTTCGGCGTCGGTCAGAAGTCGTAGCGCGCGGTGAGCGAGTACTGGCGCGGCGCCCCGTAGAAGCCGGTGTACACGCCCAGCGCCTGGTTCAGGTTGTACCCGGTGGTCAGGTACTCCTTGTCGGCCAGGTTGGTGCCCTGCAGCGAGAACGACCACGCCTTGTTGAGGCGCCAGTTCACCGAGGCGTTGACCAGCCCGTAGCCGTCCTGCGCGATCGGCGGACGGCCGAACGGCGCGACCGGCGCGACGTTGGAGCGCAGGATCTCGGTCGTGGCGACCACGCTGCTCTGGTAGGCATAGCCGACGCGCGCCGACAGGTTGCCGCCGTTCGCGAGGTCGGTGCGCCATTCCACGTTCAGCGCGCCCGAGAAGTCCGGCGCGTTGGTGAATTCCTGCTCGCCGGAGATGTCGATCGTCTTGCCCTGCACCGGATCGAAGAAGTTGAACTCGTCGTACTTGGCGTCGAGCCAGGCGAGGTTGCCGGAGATCGCCCAATGACGGCTCGGCAGCCACTGGTACTCGACCTCGAGGCCGTTGACCGTGCCGGAGGCGGCGTTGGTGAAGTCGCCGAAGAAGCCGGTCTGGCCGTTGCCGAGCGGCAGCGCGGTGAACACGGACAGCTGGATGTCCTTGTACCGGTTGTGGAAGGCGGACAGGTTCAGGAACAGCGTGTTGTCGAGCAGGCCCATCTTGGTGCCGACCTCGAAGCTGTCGACCTGCTCGTCGTCGAACGGCTCGGCCGATCGCGGCACCTGCACGGCCTGCGCGCGGATGTTGTAGCCGCCCGACTTGAAGCCGCGCGACGCCAGCGCGTAGACCATGATGTCGTCGGTCGCCTGCCAGTCGAGCGAGACCTTCGGCGACAGGTTCTTGAAGTTGATCGTCTTGTCGAAGTTCGCCGCGATCGGCGTCGGGTTGGCCGCCGTGCAGCGGGCCGCCAGCGTCTGGAACGTGGCGCTGGTGTAGCAGCGGTTGAGCACCTTGGCGCGCTTGTCCTCGTCCGTGTAGCGCGCGCCCACGTCGAGCTTGAGGCTCTGCGTCAGGTCGAACGTCCAGTCGGCGTAGAGGGCGATGCTGTCGGTGAAGACGGTGCCCTGCGTGTCGCCGAACGACAGGCCGAAGAAGTTGTTCAGCACCTGGCCGCCGGCCTCGCCGCTGAAGCCGTAGATGCCGGCGACGCCACGCACCCGGCCACCACCGTCGTAGTTCACCTGCAGCTCGTTGCTGACCTGCTGGTCGCGGTAGAACGCCTTCACGTCCGCGACCGTCGCCGGCGTCGTGTCGAAGTCGATGTTGGTCTCGGTGTCGGACTCGCGCTTGGCCAGGATGTACTTCAGGCCCCAGGCGTCGTTGAGGTCCCAATTCACCGTCATCGACGCGCCCTTGAGCGTGGTGTCGTTGATGTTCGGCATGCCGTTGCGCACGTCGTAGCGGCTCGGCAGCGGTGCGTAGGTCGGCGCGAACCGGTTGGGCCCCAGCATCTGCGCACCGCGCACGCCGGACCGGTCGTCCATCCAGTCGAAGGCGAACTGCACGTTCAGGTTGTCGTTGACGTACGCGCCCAGCTGGCCGCGCACCGCCGTGATGTCCTTGTTGCTGACGTCCTCGCCCGTGACGAGGTTGTGGCCGAAGCCGTCGCGCTGCAGTCGCGCGACCGACAGGCGCGCGCGCAGCGCCTCGCTGCCGCCGAGCGGGCCACCGATGGCCGCCTTGACGTCGCGCTGGTTGTAGTTGCCGATGGTGAGCGAGGCTTGGCCCTCGAACTGCTTCGGCAGGCCCTTGGAGATGTACTTGATCGCGCCGCCGATCGTGTTCTTGCCGTACAGCGTGCCCTGCGGACCCCGCAGCACCTCGACGCGCTCCACGTCGAAGACGTCGAGCAGAGCGCCCTGCGGGCGGGCGACGTAGACGTCGTCGAGATACAGGCCCACGCCCGGGTCGACGCCCCACAACGGATCCGACTGGCCGACGCCGCGGATGTAGGCGGTCAGCGTGCTGCTCGAGCCACGCGCCGCATAGACGGTCAGGTTCGGCACCTGCGCGTCGAGGTCGCTGATGTCGCGGACGCCGAGCTTGTCGAGCGTCTCGGCGGTGAACGCCGTCACCGCGACGGGGACTTCCTGGAGGGTCTCCTCGCGCTTGCGCGCGGTGACCTTGATGCGGTCGAGCGCGCGCTCGCCGTCGACGGTGTCGCTCGCCGCATTCCCCGATGCGGCGGTGTCCTGCGCCCACGCCGCGGGCGCGATCAGCGCGCAGGCGATGGCGAGGCACAGGTGGGTACGGCTGACGTTCTTGCGCATCATGGAGCTCCCCGGGTGACCTGATGTGATCGACGTGATCGCACGGCGGACCGCGCCGTGATGCCGTGCACGGTAGGCGACGTCCACCGACGGGGGCAGATGTACCTTCGGACAATGCCGGCCGCGCCGGCCATCCGGATACTGGCGCGCACCCTGGGGCTGGGAGCCGCAATGGCGTTCCTGATCGTGCTGGCCGCGCTGGCCTTCCTGATGTTCGTGGCCTATCGCGGCCACTCCGTGATCCTGTTCGCGCCGGTCGCCGCGCTCGTCGCCGTGCTGCTCACGGACCCGGCGCTCGTGCCCCCGATGTTCACCGGCCTGTTCATGGACAAGATGGTGAACTTCCTCAAGCTCTACTTTCCGGTATTCCTGCTGGGGGCGGTGTTCGGGAAGCTCATCGAGCTGTCGGGCTTCTCGCGGTCGATCGTGGCCGCGACGATCCGCCTGGTCGGCGCCCGGCGCGCGATCCTCTCCATCGTCCTGGTCTGCGCGCTGCTGACCTACGGCGGCGTCTCGCTGTTCGTCGCCGTGTTCGCCGTGTATCCGTTCGCGGCCGAGCTGTTCCGCCAGAGCGACATCCCGAAGCGCCTCATCCCCGGCACGATCGCGCTCGGCGCGTTCACCTTCACGATGGACGCGCTCCCGGGCACGCCGCAGATCCAGAACATCATCCCCACCACCTTCTTCGGCACGACGGCCTGGGCCGCGCCGGTGCTGGGCAGCCTCGGCGGCGTCTTCATCCTCATCGTCGGGCTCGTCTACCTCGAATCGCGACGACGCAAGGCGGCCGCCGCCGGCGAAGGCTATGGCGACCCGGCGACGCTCGTGAACGAACCGGCGGCCTACACCGGCGAACGCCTCGCCAGCCCGTGGGTCGCGCTGCTGCCGCTGCTGCTCGTCGGCGTCGCGAATCGTCTCTTCTCGGGGTGGATTCCCGGCTTCTACGGCAAGGAGACGCGCTTCGATCCCGCCGTGATCGGCGATGCGGCGGACGTCGTGCAGGAGACCTCGAAGGTCGCCGGCGTCTGGGCCGTCGAGGGCGCGCTGCTGCTCGGCATCGTCGCCGTGCTCATGCTCGCCTGGCGCCCGGTCGCCGCACGCTTCGTCGAAGGCAGCCGCGCCGCGATTTCCGGCGCGCTGCTCGCGTCGATGAACACGGCCTCGGAGTACGGCTTCGGCGCGGTCATTGCCGCGCTGCCGGGCTTCCTCGTCGTATCGACCGCGCTGTCGTCGATCCCCGATCCGCTGCTCAACACCGCAGTGACGGTCACGTCGCTCGCCGGGATCACCGGCTCGGCCTCCGGCGGCATGGGGATCGCGCTAGCCGCCATGGCGCAGCAGTTCATGGCGCAGGCGCAGGCCGCGGGAATCCCGATGGAGGTGCTGCACCGCGTCGCCGCCATGGCGTCCGGCGGCATGGACACGCTGCCGCACAACGGCGCGGTCATCACCGTGCTCGCCGTCACCGGCCTGACCCACCGCCAGGCCTATCGCGACATCTTCGCGGTCACGCTGATCAAGACCGCGGCCGTGCTCGTGGTGATCGGCCTCTACTACCTCACCGGCCTCGTCTGAGGCCGGCGTCGCGCATCAGCGCAGCTCGAAGCGGTCGGCGTCGAGCATCGCCGGGAAGCGTTCGCGATACGCGCGCAGCTCCTCGAGGAACAGGGTCGTCGTGCTGACGACCTCCATGTCGGTGCATTCGCTCACCGCATTGCCGAGGTAGTCGATGACCGCGCTCTCGCCGGCATAGACCAGCCCGTTGCCGTCGGTGCCCACGCGGTTGACCGCCGCCACGTAGCAGAGGTTCTCCATGGCCCGCGCACGCATCAGCGTGCGCCACGCGTGGCTGCGGACGCCGGGCCAGTTGGCGACGTAGACCAGCAGGTCGTAGTCGAGGTCGCCGGGACGTTCGACGTCGTAGCGGTTGCGCGAGAACACCGGGAAACGCAGGTCGTAGCAGACCAGCGGACAGATACGCCAGCCGCGCCAGTCCAGCGTGAGGCGATCGCTGCCCGCGCTGTAGCGCTCATGCTCGCCGGCGTAGCGGAACAGGTGGCGCTTGTCGTAGTACTGCACGCCGCCATCGGGCGTGACGAACAGCAGGCGGTTGCTGACGCCGGCTTCAGTGCGGAGCTGCACGCTGCCCATCACCGCCGCGTCCAGTTCGCGGGCGCGCTCGCGCATCCAGTCGACGGTCGGGCCGTCCATCGTCTCGGCGCGGTCGATCGCGTCGTTGGAAAAGCCGCTGGTGAACGTCTCGGGCAGGATCACGAGGTCGGTGATGCCGCGCAGCGAGCCGACGAGATCGGCGTAGTACTCGCGGTTGGCTTCGGGGTCGTGCCAGCGCGTCTCGCCCTGCACGAGGCTGACGCGAAGCGGGGTCCGGATTTCAGTGACGCTGTAGTCGGTCGGCATGGAAACCTCAGAGGCGCTGCAGGCGCTCGATGGCGGCATCGAGCGTCGTTTCGTTCTTCGCGAAGCACAGGCGCGCGAGGCGCTGCCCGGTTGGCGGCGTGCCGTAGAACGGCGAGAGTGGGATCGCCACGACGCCCTTCTCGATCGTGAGCCAGCGGCAGAATTCGGCATCCGGCAGGTCGCTCACCGCCGAGTAGTCGACGAGCTGGAAATACCCGCCCGGGACGGGCAGCGGGCGCAGCTTCGTGGTCAGCAGCTGCTCGCGGAAGCGGTCGCGCTTGGACTCGTAGAAGGCGCCGAGTTGCTCGTAATGCTCCGGCTCGGCCTCGATCATCTCGGCGAAGGCGAACTGCGCCGGGGTGAACGTGCAGAAGGTGTTGTACTGGTGCACCTTGCGGAACTCCGCGGACAGCGCGGGCGGCGCGATGCAGTAGCCCACCTTCCAGCCCGTGCAGTGGTAGGTCTTGCCGAAGCTCGACACCACGAACGCACGCGACCGCAGTTCCGGATAGCGCAGCGCCGACTCGTGCCGGCGACCGTCGAAGATGATGTGCTCGTAGACCTCGTCGGACAGCAGGACGATCGACGTGCCATCGAGGAGCGCCACGAGCTCGCGCATGTCGTCGGCCGACCACATCGCGCCGGAGGGGTTGTGCGGCGAATTGATCATGATCATCCGCGTGCGCGGCGTCACCGCGGCGCGGATCGCGGCCCAGTCCGGCGCGAACGTTTCCGCATCGAGCGCGACGTGCACGGCCACGCCGCCGGCGAGGTCGATCGCCGGCTCGTAGCAGTCGTAGCAGGGGTCGAGCACGATGACCTCGTCGCCCGGCCGCACCACGGCGTGCACGGCGTCGAGGATCGCCTCGCTCGCGCCCGAGGTGACCGTCACTTCCGCATCAGCGTCGGGGCGGTATCCGTAGCAGCGCTCCGTCTTGGCGGCGATCGCCTGGCGCAGCGGCGGCACCCCCGTCATCGGCGAGTACTGGTTGCGGCCCTCGCGCATCGCGCGGTCCAGCGCGGCGACGAGCCGCGCGGGAACATCGAAGTCCGGGAAGCCCTGCCCCAGGTTGACCGCGCCGTGCTCGACGGCGAGCTGCGACATCACGGTGAAGATGGTGGTGCCGACCTTGGGCAGCTTGGTTTCGGGCGTCATCGCACGCGGCCGTTCGAAGGGGCCACGAGTGTACGGAATGGACGTGGAGAACCGCATGAGTGACGGTGGAACATCGGCAGACGGAACGCGGGACGACGCCACGCAGGACGACCCGATCGAACTCGCGCGCGCCTTCGCCGCCGCGCGCTACCGCGTCGAGCTCGGCGGCGATCCGGTCGAATTCGGCGTGGGCGAAATGCCCGCCGAGATCGAGCGCCGGTTGCCGGCCCCCTACTACGCCTTCGTCACCGCATGGAACCCGGACGCGGAGTCCCAGCCCGTGCCGGAGAACGCAAAGTCCGACGACCACCTGGTCGCGCGGCTCGACGCGCTCGGCATGAACTACCGCCGCACGTGGGCGCAGGCGCCCGACGGCGCGCATCGCGAAGCCGGCTGGCTGATCGCGGGACTTGATCCCGCGCGGGCCGATGCGCTCGGACGCGAGTTCGAGCAGGCCGGCATCCTCAGCTGGATGGCCGGGGAGCCGGTGCGGCTGCACATGCTGATGCCGCCGCCGGCGGGCGCCGAACTGCAGTGGGTCGACTGGATAGAATGAGCGCTCGCGGCCGCCGGCCGTCCGACGCGCCGATGCCCGACCCTTCCTCCTCCCGGCCCCCGCTGCTCGCCGCCACGGGCCTGCGGTTTTCCCGCAACGACGAGCCCGTCTTCGGCCCGCTCGACCTCTCGGTCGACACCGGCGAAGCCCTGCTCGTGCAGGGCGAGAACGGCGCCGGCAAGACGACGCTGCTGCGCGTCCTCGCCGGCCTGCTCCGCGCGGACACGGGCGAAGTGCGGATCGAAGGCCGCCCGGCCGACCCGGCCGAGCGCGCGGGCATCATCGGCTACGTCGGCCACCTGCCCGGGCTGAAGGGCGACCTCTCAACGCTCGAGAACCTCGACTATCTCGTCGGCCTGCAGGGTCGTCGGGACGGCGTTCGTGCCGACGACGCGCTCGAGCTCGTCGGCCTCGCCGGCTACGAGGACCAGCTGGCGCGCCAGCTCTCGGCCGGCCAGCGCAAGCGGCTGTCGCTCGCGCGGCTCTGGCTGTCGCCCTGCCCGCTGTGGCTGCTCGACGAGCCCTACGCCAACCTCGACCTCGACGGCATCGAGCTCGTCAACCGGCTCATCCGCCGGCACCTCGACGAAGGCGGCGCGACGCTGCTGACCACGCACGGTGCTTACGCGGCGCCGCCGGTCCGCACCCGGCTGCTGCAGCTGGAGCGCACGTCGTGAGGGGCTCGCCCGGCCTCGCGGCCTCCGCCGGCGCGCTGATCCGGCGCGACCTGCGCCTGCTGTGGCGGCGCCGCAGCGACGCCCTGCAGCCGGCCCTGTTCGCCGTCCTGGTCGTCGTGCTGTTCGCGCTCGCGCTCGGCGCGGAGCCGCAACTGCTGCCCCGCGTCGCCAGCGCGGTGCTCTGGCTGGCGGTGCTGCTGGCCGGCCTGCTGTCGTTGGACGGCCTGTTCCGGTCGGACGCCGAGGACGGTTCGCTTGAACAATGGATGCTCGCGCCGGTCCCGCTGCCCTGGCTTGTGCTCGTGCGCACGGCCATGCACTGGGCGACGTCGGCCTTGCCGCTGCTGCTCGCGACCCCGCTGCTGGGCGTGCTGCTCCACCTGCCTTCCGCGCAGCTGCCGGTGCTCATGGCGTCGCTGGCGCTCGGTACACCCTTGCTGAGCCTGCTCGGCGCGGTCATCGCGGCGCTGACCGTCGGAATGAAGCGCTCCGGTATACTCGTCGCGCTTCTCGCGCTGCCGCTCTACGTGCCCGTACTGGTGTTCGGCGCGGGGAGCGTCGTCGCCGCGGCGCAGGGGCTGGACCCCGCCGGTGCGCTGCTGCTTCTGGCCGCCGGACTCGTCGCGAGCCTCCTGCTGGCCCCGATCGCCGCCGCCGCGGCGCTCCGCATCGCCCTGAACTAACGCCGCCGATTTGAGTCACATCAAGCGCCTGGATGCGCGCGACCGGGACACTCTCCCGCACGTCCCGACGGACCCCTGCCCGCCATGACGCCCTGATGAATCCGCTGGTCCGCTGGTTCCACCAACTCGGCTCGCCGCCCTACTTCGATCGCTTCGCCGCGCGCTGGGCGAAGTGGGGCTATGCGCTCGGGCTGCTGCTGATGCTGCCGGGGCTCGTCGGTGCGTTCCAGGTGCCCGCCGATTACCAGCAGGGCGACAGCTTCCGCATCCTGTACATCCACGTCCCGTCCGCCTGGATGAGCATGGCGGCGTTCGCGGCGATGGCCTTCTACGCGGCGATCGCGCTGGTCTGGCGGATCAAGCTCTGCGAGATCCTCGCCATGGCCTGCGCGCCGATCGGCGCCGCGTTCACGCTGATCACGCTGCTGACGGGCTCGATCTGGGGCAAGCCGATGTGGGGGACCTGGTGGGACTGGGACCCGCGCCTGACCACCGAGCTGATCCTGCTGTTCCTCTATCTCGGCGTGATGGGCATCTACGGCGCGATCGATGACCGCCGCATCGCCGCGCGTGCCGCCGCCTTCCTCGCGATCGTCGGCGTCGTGCTGCTGCCGATCATCCATTACTCGGTGGTGTGGTGGAACTCGCTGCACCAGGGCCAGACGATCCGCCTGTTCGGCGAATCGTCGATGGACCGTTCGATGGTCGCGCCGCTGGTGTGGATGACAATCGGCACGCACGTCTGGTTCGTCGGCGCCCTGCTCGACCGTGCTCGCGCCGACAACCTGCGACGCGAGGCCGGCAAGGCCTGGGTCGCGCACGCGGCGGGAGCATCCCGATGAGTTACGCGGGCTACGTCGCTGCCGCCTACGCGGTATTCGTCGCCGTCCTCGCGGCCGACTTCCTTTCCACGCGCCTGCAGGTGCGCCGGCAGTTGCGCGAGGCGCGCCGCCGGCAGTCCCGCGAGGCCGCGCGCTCGCGCCCGAAACGCTCCCTGGAAACGTCATGAACCCGATCCGTCGCCGCCGGCTCCTGTGGATCCTCGCGCTCGTCCTCGGCGCCGGCCTGGCCGCGTCGCTCGTCGCGATGGCGCTGCAGCGCAACGTGGCCTACCTCTACACGCCGTCGGAAATCTTCTCGGGCCAGGCAGGTACGAACGTGCGCGACGGCGAAGCGAAGTTCCGCCTCGGCGGCATGGTCGCGCGCGGCTCCTTCAAGCGCGCGAGCGGCTCGATGGAAGCCCACTTCAACGTGACCGACGGGGACCGGGTCATGCCGGTCGTCTACACGGGAATCCTTCCCGACCTCTTCCGCGAGGAACAGGCGGTGATCGCCACCGGGCGCATGAAGGGCGATCGCTTCGTCGCCGAGCAGGTGCTCGCCAAGCACGACGAAACGTACATGCCGAAGGAAGTCGCGGAGAAGATGGGCAAGGCGCACAAGAAGCACGACGTCGCGGACGCGGCCTCGCCGCAGGTCGCCCCGGCGGCGGACACGCCCGTCGGCGCGATGCAGTAGGCGGACGCCTCATGTTCCCCGAACTCGGCCAGTTCGCCCTGCTGCTCGCCTTCGTCGTCTCGGTGGTGCTGGCGACGCTCCCGCTGGTGGGGGCACAGCGCGGCATCGGCACGTGGATGGACCTCGCCCGCCCGGCGGCCTACGCGCAGCTCGCGGCGCTGGGACTCGCCTTCGCGGTGCTCACGCAGGCGTTCGTGACGCAGGACTTCTCGGTGCGCTACGTCGCACAGAACAGCAATTCGCTGCTGCCCACGGCGTACCGCTACTCGGCCGTCTGGGGCTCGCACGAGGGCTCGCTGCTGCTGTGGGCACTGGTGCTCGCGCTGTGGACCGCCGCCGTCGCGCTGTTCTCGCGCCCGCTGCCGCGGCACGTGGTCGCGCGCGTGCTCGGGGTCATGGGCATCGTGTCGGTCGGCTTCCTCGCCTTCCTCATCTTCACCAGCAACCCGTTCGAGCGCCTGCTGCCGGCCGCCGTGGAAGGTCGCGACCTCAATCCGCTCCTGCAGGATCCCGGGCTGATCATCCACCCACCGATGCTGTACGCGGGGTACGTCGGTTTCTCGGTGCCGTTCGCGTTCGCGATCGCCGCGCTCCTCGAAGGCGACGTCGACGCGCGCTGGCTGCGGTGGACGCGGCCGTGGACGAACGTGGCCTGGGCGTTCCTTACCGTCGGCATCGCGCTCGGCTCGTGGTGGGCGTACTACGAACTCGGCTGGGGCGGCTGGTGGTTCTGGGACCCGGTCGAGAACGCCTCGTTCATGCCGTGGCTCGCCGGCGCCGCGCTGATCCATTCGCAGGCCGTCACCGAAAAGCGCGGCGGCTTCGTCGGCTGGACGCTGCTGCTGGCGATCGCCGCATTCTCGCTCTCGCTGCTCGGCACGTTCCTGGTGCGCTCGGGCGTGCTGACCAGCGTGCATGCCTTCGCCGCGGATCCCAGCCGGGGCACGTTCGTGCTGATCTTCCTCGGCATCGTGGTCGGCGGCTCGCTGCTGCTGTACGCGTTGAAGGCACCCGAGGGCGACGCGGCCAAGGGACGTTACTTCGCGGGCTACTCGCGCGAGACGCTGCTGCTGCTCAACAACGTGCTGCTCAGTGCCTCGTGCGCGATGGTGCTGCTGGGCACGCTGTATCCGCTGCTCGCGGACGCGCTCGAGCTCGGCAAGATTTCGGTGGGCCCGCCCTACTTCGCCTCGTTCTTCATTCCCCTCACCGGCCTGATCGCGCTGCTGATGCCGCTCGGCCCGCTGACGCGCTGGCAGCGCGACGAACCGTCGCGTCCCGCGAAGCTGCTCGCACCGATGCTCGTGCTCGCGCTGCTTGCCGGCGCGACGACGTTCTTCGTCCTGCCCCAGGGCGGCTGGAAGTCGGCCCTTGGCATCGTGGCGGCCAGCTGGGTCGTGCTCGGCACCCTGCGCTTCGTCGTGCAGCGCCTGCGCACGCCGGGTGGACGGTTCACCGGCGAAATGATCGGCATGGTCCTCGCCCATGCGGGCCTCGGCGTCTTCATCGTGGGCGCGCTGCTCGTCGAGGGACTCGCGCAGCAGCACGAGCTCGCATTGCGGCCGGGCCAGTCGGTGGACGTCGGTACGTACCAATTCCGCTTCGCGGGCGTCGACCATTTCCAGGGGCCGAACTATGTCGCGGACCGCGGGACGATCACGGTGTCCGAAGGCGACCGGCTGCTGGAGACGATGCATCCGGAGAAGCGCAACTACGCCAGCGGCGGGCAGGTCATGACGGAAGCCGCGATCGTCCCCGGCGTCTCGCGCGACCTCTACGTCGCGCTCGGCGAGCCGCTGGGCGACGGTGCCTGGGCGGTGCGCGTGCACGTCAAGCCGTTCGTGCGATGGATCTGGGCCGGCGCACTGCTGATGGCGCTTGGCGGCCTCGCCGCGGCCTTCGATCGTCGCTTCCGCGCTGCGCGCGCGCCCGCCGTCGCGGTCGTACCCGCCGGCACCGCGGTCGAGGGGGCACGCCCATGAACCGTTCGCGCTGGATTCCGCTCGCGGCCTTCGGCCTGCTGGCCGTGCTGCTCGCCGCGGGCGTGTGGATGAGCCGGCGCCCGGATCGCGAGGCCCTGCCGTCGCCTCTGATCGGCAAGCCGGCGCCCGAGTTCGCACTGCCGTCGCTGCACGAGCCCGCGCGCATCGTGCGCGCGAAGGAACTGCGCGGCGCGCCCTACCTGCTCAACGTCTGGGGCAGCTGGTGCCCGGCCTGCCGCGAGGAGCATCCGGTCATCACGCGGTTCGCCGAGACCAAGCGCGTGCGCGTCGTCGGCTACAACTGGAAGGACGCGCGCGAGGATGCATTGCGCTGGCTCGAGCAGTTCGGCAATCCGTACTGGCTCGTGATCGCCGACGAGCTGGGCAACACGGCGATCGACTTCGGCATCTACGGGGCGCCGGAGACCTTCCTGATCGACGGGACCGGCCGCGTCCGCTGGAAGCACGTCGGCCCCCTCACCGATGCGGTGATCCGCGACGAAGTGCTGCCGCTGCTCGCCACGCTGGAGACCGAACGTGGTGCGTAACGCCGTCGTCGCGCTGCTGCTCGCGCTGCTGTTGGCCACTGCGGCATCCACTGCGGGCGCGCAGGTCGCCGACCGCCGCCCCCTCGAGTTCCGCGACACGCTCGAGGAAACGCGCTTCCGCGCGCTGACGCACGAGCTGCGCTGCGTGATGTGCCAGAACCAGACGATCGCCGATTCCGACGCGCAGATCGCGGTCGACCTGCGCCGCGAGATCCTCGCGCTGATCCGCGACGGCCGCAGCGACGACGAGATCCGCCGTTTCCTCGTCGATCGCTACGGCGAGTTCGTCCTCTATCGCCCCGCCGTGTCGCCCGCGACGTGGCTGCTGTGGTTCGGCCCGCTGCTGGTGCTCGGGGTTGGCGGGTTCGTCGTATGGCGCATCGCGCGCGACCGGTCGCGGCGCCCGCTCGACGTCGCCGGTGCACCTCCCGACGACGGCGGAGACTGGTAATGCCCTATTCGTTCATCGCCGCTGCGCTCGTGCTGGGCGTGGCGATCGTCGTCCTCGCCCTGTGGCCACTGCTCCGCAGGCGCCCGGCCGTGGGCGGCGCGCTCGCCGGCACCGCGCTCGTAATCGTGAGCGCGCTCTATCTGCTGGTGGGCACCCCCGCGGCGCTCGACCCGGCCGTGCGCGCCGCGCCGGAAACGCTCGGCAGCGCCGTCAAGCGACTCGAGGCCGAGCTGCAACGCAGTCCTGCGCAGCCCGACGGCTGGCGCCTGCTGGCGGACGCCTATCGCGCGGAGAACCGGCCCGCCGACGTCGCGCGAGCATTGACCCAGGCGCTGCGTTACGCGCCGCGCGATGCCGACCTTCTGGTGCAGGCCGCCGAAGCCCGTGCGCTGGTCGCCGACGGACGTCGCTTCGACGCGGAGTCGATCGCGCTGCTCCGCCGTGCGGTCGAAGTGCAGCCGAAGCACCAGCGCGCGCGCTGGTTCCTCGGCGTGGCGCAGCGCCAGTCCGGCCAGGCCGCCGAGGCCGCAGCGACCTGGCAGGCGTTGCTCGCCGACGTCGATCCCGGCACGGCGAACGCACTGCGCGCGCAGATCGACGGCGCACGCAAGGACTCCGGCCTGCCGGCGCTGCCGGCCAGCGCGATGCCCACCGCGCAGGCGCTCACGCTCACCGTGGACGTGGCCCCCGCGCTGCGGGCCGGACTGGCGGACGACGCGGTGGTCTTCGTACTGGCGCGCCAGCCCGGTGGGCCGCCGATGCCGGTGGCCGCGCGCCGCCTCGCCGTCGCCGACCTGCCGACCACGCTGACGTTGACCGACGCCGACAGCCCGATGCCGACGCTGCGCCTGTCGCAACTCAAGACGGTCGAGGTCGTCGCACGCGTCGCGCGCGGCGGCACGGCGAACGCGCAGGCAGGCGACCTCGAATCGCCGCCCGCCACCGTGGCGACCGACGGCAAGGCGACGCTGCTGATCGACCACGCCCGCCCCTGATCGGGTGTGCACGAAAAAAGCCCCGCATTTGCGGGGCTTTTTTTTCGTGCCGGTGGCGTGCTCAGCCGGCCTTGGCTTTCGCCAGGCGCAGCCAGGTGTCGACGACGGTGTCGGGATTCAGCGACACCGACTCGATGCCCTGCTCCATCAGCCACTGTGCGAGGTCCGGATGATCGCTCGGGCCCTGGCCGCAGATGCCGACGTACTTGCCCTTCGCGCGCGCGGCCTGGATCGCCATCGACAGCAGCTTCTTGACCGCCGGGTCGCGTTCGTCGAACAGGTTCGCGACGATGCCGGAGTCGCGGTCGAGGCCCAGCGTCAGCTGCGTGAGGTCGTTCGAGCCGATCGAGAACCCGTCGAAGATCTCGAGGAACTCGTCCGCGAGCAGCGCATTCGACGGCACTTCGCACATCATGATGATCTTCAGGCCGTCGCGGCCCTGCTCGAGCCCGTTGGCGCGCAGCACTTCGACCACCTTGCGGCCCTCGTCGAGCGTGCGCACGAACGGGATCATGACCCAGCAATTGGTCAGCCCCATGTCGTTGCGCACCTTCAGCACGGCGCGGCATTCGAGCGCGAACGCCTCGGCGAACGACGGATCGACGTAGCGGCTCGCGCCGCGGAAGCCGAGCATCGGGTTTTCCTCGTGCGGCTCGTAGCGCGCGCCACCGATCAGGTTCGCGTACTCGTTCGACTTGAAGTCGGACAGGCGCACGATCACCGGGTGGGGGGCGACCGAGGCGGTGATCGTCGCGATGCCCTCGGCGAGGCGATCGACGTAGAAGTCGACCGGATTCGAGTAGCCGGCCATCCGCTCGTCGATCTTCTTCTTGGTTTCGGCGTCCTGGCGCGAATACTCGAGCAGCGCCTTGGGATGCACGCCGATGTGGCTCGCGATGATCATCTCGAGACGCGCGAGGCCGATGCCGGCGTTCGGGAGCATCGCGAAGTCGAAGGCACGCTCGGGATTCGCGACGTTCATCATCACCTTGAGCGGTGCCGGCGGCATCGCGTCGAGGTCCGCCACGTTCCGATCGAAGGGCAGCGCGCCGTCGTAGATGAAGCCGGTATCGCCTTCGGCGCAGCTGATCGTCACGACCTGCCCGTCGGAGATCGTGTCGAGCGCGTTACCGGTGCCGACGACCGCCGGAACGCCGAGCTCGCGCGCGATGATCGCGGCATGGCAGGTGCGGCCGCCGCGGTTGGTGACGATCGCGGCGGACCGCTTCATCACGGGCTCCCAGTCGGGGTCGGTCATATCGGCTACGAGCACGTCGCCCGGCTGCACCTTGTGCATGTCGTCGAGGTTGCGCACCACGCGCGCGACGCCGGTGCCGATCTTCTGGCCGATCGCGCGGCCTTCGCAGACCACGGTGCCGCGCTGCATGAGCTGGTAGCGCTCGATCTGCGTGGCATGCGCGCGCGACTTCACCGTTTCCGGGCGCGCCTGCAGGATGTACAGCTTGCCGGTGACGCCGTCCTTGCCCCACTCGATGTCCATCGGGCGGCCGTAATGCTGCTCGATCACCAGCGCCTGCTTCGAAAGCTCCTGCACGTCCTCGTCGGAGATGCAGAAGCGGTTGCGCAGCTCGGCCGGCGTCGGCTCGGTACGCACGCGCTCGCCCGGCGCATCGGAATACACCATGCGCAGCTGCTTCGCGCCGAGCGTGCGGCGCAGGATCGCCTTCTTGCCGTCGCGCAGCGTCGGCTTGTAGACGTAGAACTCGTCGGGATTGACCGCGCCCTGCACGACCATTTCGCCGAGGCCGTAGCTCGCGGTGACGAACACCACCTCGCGGAAGCCCGACTCGGTGTCGAGGGTGAACAGCACGCCCGACGACCCGCAGTCCGAACGCACCATCAGCTGCACGCCGGCGGAGAGGAACACGTCCTCGTGCTTGAACCCGTGGTGCACGCGGTAGGCGATCGCGCGGTCGTTGTAGAGACTGGCGAAGACTTCCTTGACCTTGTGGACGACGTCGTCCTCGCCGGTCACGTTGAGGAACGTCTCCTGCTGGCCCGCGAAGCTCGCGTCCGGCAGGTCTTCGGCGGTCGCCGACGAACGGACGGCGACCGCGACGTCGCCGCCGCCGTTCTCGGCGCAGAGCTGGCGGTAGGCCTCGCGGATCTCGCGGTCGAGGTCCGGCTGCAGCGGGGCGTCGATGACCCAGCCGCGGATCTCGCCGCCGGCGGCCGTCAGCGCCTGCACGTCCTCGACGTCGAGCGTCGCCAGCCGGTCGAAGATGCGCCGGTGCAGCGTGTTGTGCGCGATGAAGGCCTTGAAGGCTTCCGCGGTCGTCGCGAAACCGCCCGGAACCGAGACGCCGAGGTCGGCCAGCTGGCCGATCATCTCGCCCAGCGAGGAATTCTTGCCGCCGACGCGCGCCAGGTCCGACAGGCGCAGCGAATGCAACCAGAGGATGTTCTCGTTCAAGACCGTCTCCAAGGGTGTTCCAGGGCGCGGACGCCGGCGATTAACGGATATGATCGCCGCTGCGTCCCGCGCATACAAGCTTGATTTGCCGGGGTTTTTCCTGTTCCGCACCGTCCACCGCGAGCTTTCCGATGAGCGACGTCCGACCGGTCTTCTACGTTTCCGACGGCACCGGCATCACCGCCGAGACGATCGGCCACAGCGTCCTGACTCAGTTCACCGAGACGCGCTTCGAAAGCACCCGGATTTCGTTCGTCGATTCGCTCGAGCGCGCCCACGAGGTGGTGGCCCGCGTCCGGGAAGCGGGCGCGCGGCATGGTGCGCGGCCGATCGTGATCAATTCGTGCGTGGACCCGGAAGTGAGCGCCGCACTGGTGGAGAGCGGTGCGCTGATGTTGGACGTCTTCGCACCTTTCATCGAGCCGCTCGAGCGGGAGCTCGGACAGAACCGCCAGCGGCACGTCGGCCGCGCGCACGGCATGGTCGATTTCGAGCGCTACCACCGCCGTATCGATGCGATCAATTTCACCCTCACCCACGACGACGGACAAAGCCTCGACTACTCCGAAGCCGACCTCGTGCTCGTGGCCGTGTCGCGTGCTGGCAAGACGCCGACCTGCATCTACCTCGCCCTGCATTACGGCGTGCGCGCCGCAAACTATCCGCTGACCGAGGAAGACCTCGAGCACGACCGGCTGCCGCCGCGTCTGCGCGCCTATCGGCACAAGCTGTTCGGCCTGACGATCGATCCGGTGCGCCTGCAGCAGATCCGCCAGGAGCGTCGCCCGAACTCGCGCTACGCGCAGCTCGAGACCTGCCGGCGTGAAGTCTCCGCGGCGGAGTCGATGTTCCGCGCCGAGCGCCTTGCCACCCTGAGCACGACGCACACCTCGATCGAGGAGATCGCGAGCAAGGTGCTGACGACGCTCGGCCTGCAACGCGAGATGTTCTGAGGCGCCTATCACGGCCCATCGTGCCGATCACTGAACGGGTCGGGCGAAGGCCCCGTGCCGTCGCACCGGCGTGGACGGCGCGCGTGTAGAGTCGATCCATGACCTCGCTCGTCGCCCGCAAACGCCTCGTCCCCCGGCTCGGTCGCTTCGCCTGGCTGATGGCCCTGTACGGCGAGAACCACGGCCGCCTCGCGCGGCTTTTCGATATCCGCGGATTGCGCGAAGGGCGCTGGGTCTCCGACATCGGCGACGGCGTGCCCGTGCGCGTCGACGTGATCGGCCAGCATCCCTACACGACCGAAGTGCGGCTCACGTACGCCATTCAGGATCCGGTGACCGGGGAATCCGATCCGTCGGCCTACGTGCGCCTGTACCACGACGCGCAGCAGGCCGAGGCGACGCACTGCTACGTCGGCCGCCGCTGGCAGGATGTCATCGGCCTGAATCCGACCGCCGAGCGGCTGCTGGGCCACCGCATGCGGATGAACACGTTTCTCGGCAAATGGCTGCAGTATCTCGGCGAGCGCGGCCACGGCACCGCGACGCTCGCGTTCGAAGGCCCGATCCCGGCCGACGACCGTGAAGAAGTCGTCGACAACGCTTGACGAGGTACGGGTGGCTCTCTAATATGCCGGCCTCCAGCGCGTGGGGCCATAGCTCAGCTGGGAGAGCGCTACAATGGCATTGTAGAGGTCGCCGGTTCGATCCCGGCTGGCTCCACCACTTTTCAGGAACCGGGTCGCTCTTCGCCCGGTTCCCGATGTCCCCATCGTCTAGAGGCCTAGGACATTACCCTTTCACGGTAGCGACCGGGGTTCGAATCCCCGTGGGGACGCCACTTCACGAAGGCCCGCGAAAGCGGGCCTTTTTGTTTGCCTGCGATTCGTCGCAGCGGGAGTGACCGGCGACGGTGCTCCGCGACCGGGCGTCACCGATCGAGGCTCCGCAGCAGCGCCTCACGCTCCTCGTCCTCCCCGTGCAGCGGCAGGCAGTTGATGCGCCGCAGGCGGCGCTCGACTTCGGTGCAGCGGCGCGGCGGACCTCCGAACAGCGCCAGTGGCGCGCGCACGACGGCAGAATGGAATGCGCCCTGCTCCAGCGCGGTGCCCGCGGGCATCCACGCGCGGTCGAAGCGGGTCGGCTCGTGGCCTCGCGACGCCGTGCGCTCGAAGGGTGCCCGCGGCTCTGCGTCAGCCCTTTCGGGCAACGAAGGAACCGTGAGATCGAGCGGGCGCTCGGCGGTGCGCTCCGCCGGGGCCGGGCGCGGTGCGGTCGCCTCGAATCGGGGCGCTTCTCGCCCTGCAGTTGCGTGGATCCGTCGGGGGAGGTGAGACGCGCGCAGGCTTGGCACGGCGCTGGCCGCCACGATGCGGACGTCGACGATGCGCTTCCGCCGGACGAACTCGATCTGCAACGGCACGTCTTCGACCTCGACCGCGCGCCCACGCAGCGGGCGAAGCTGCGCGAGCCAGGCACCGAACAGCGCCTGCACCACCAGCGTCGCGACGAGCGCGCACGCCGCGTCGCGATATGCATCCCTGCCTTCCGCCATGCATCACCTGCGTCACCGGCCGGCAGGTCGGACCGCACGGACGGCCGCGGGTTCCCTCAGGTCGACGTGCCGCCGAGCGCACCCATCGACGCGCGGTAATGGCGCAGCTCCGCGATCGAATCGCGCACGTCGCTCAGCGCCGTGTGCGCCGACGCCTTGGTCAGGCCTGCCGCGACCTGCGGCGCCCAGCGGCGCGCCAGTTCCTTCAGCGTGCTGACGTCGAGGTTGCGGTAGTGGAAATACTTCTCGAGCCGCGGCATCTCGCGATGCAGGAAGCGGCGGTCCTGGCAGATCGAGTTGCCGCACATCGGCGACGCGCCCGCGCTCACCCACTGCGCGAGGAAGGCGAGCGTCGCGCTCTCCGCCTCCGCAAGCGACACGCCCCGCGTGACCACGCGATCCCAGAGCCCCGAACGGCGGTGCTGGCCGCGGTTCCAGTCGTCCATCGCTTCCAGGCGTTCGACCGGATGCGCGATCGCGAATTCCGGGCCTTCGGCCAGAACGTTGAGCTCGGCGTCGGTGACGACGGTGGCGATCTCGAGGATCGAATCGCGGTCGGTGTCGAGGCCGGTCATCTCGAGGTCGATCCAGATCAGCCGGTGGTCCTTGTTCTCGGTCGCCATGAAGTCGATACGCGGGGAATGTGCGGGCATGATAATCCAGCCCCGAGGAGGCACCGCCTGCATGAACCCGACGTTCGCGACGACGCACTACGCCATCCTGACCGCGATGCTCGCCCCCGCCCTGCTCATGGCGGCGACCGGCTCGCTGCTGGTGTCGGCGAACGCCCGGCTCGCGCGGGTGGTCGACCGGCTGCGCGGCCTCATCGAGGAATGGCGCACGTACGCGCCCGACACGGCGTCCCGCGACCAGCGCATCCGTCGGCACCGCAAGCGCGCGCACCTCGTGCTGCGGGCCTGCCAGTTCCTGTATGCCGCGCTCGGCAGCTTCGTGGGCACGAGTCTCGCGCTGGCCATCGACGCCTTCCTGGGGTCGCGCCTCGGCGTGTTCCCGACCGTGCTCGCCGTGCTCGGCGTCGGCTTCCTGCTCGGGGCGAGCCTGCTGCTCGGAATCGAGGTCAGCCTTTCGGTGCGGAGCTTCGACGAGGAGCTCGACCAGGAAATCCGCCACAAGGCGGACTAGGCCGGGTTCGCCCTGCCCTGCGCGCGCTTGGCGCGGAAGTAGGCGGTGAGCATGGCGCCGGCTTCGTCGCCGAGCACGCCGCCCTGCACATCGAGGCGATGGTTGTGGCGCGGGTGCTGCAGCAGGTCGAAGACGCTGCCCGCCGCGCCGGTCTTGGGATCGTGCGCGCCGAATACGACGCGCGACAGCCGCGCGTGCACCATCGCCATGGCGCACATCGCACAGGGCTCCAGCGTCACGTACAGCGTCGCGCCGGTCAGTCGATGATTGCCCAAGGCGCGCCCCGCCTCGCGCATCGCGACGATCTCCGCATGCGCGCTGGGATCGTGTTCGCCGATGTTGCGGTTCCAGCCGCGACCGATCACGGCGCCACTCGCGTCGACCACGAGCGCCCCGACCGGGATCTCGTCGTGCGCATCGCGCGCGTGCGCTGCGAGTGCCAGCGCCTCGCGCATGCACCGCTCATCGGTCCCCGGGCCAGGCGTGTTCATCGCAGCGCGCAGCCGTGCCCCGATGCGGGCGCGGCGGTCACTCCCATTCGATGGTGGCGGGCGGCTTGCCGCTGATGTCGTAGACCACGCGCGACACGCCGCGGATCTCGTTGATGATGCGATTGGACACGTGCCCGAGGAACTCGTGCGGCAGGTGCGCCCAGTGTGCGGTCATGAAGTCGATCGTCTCGACGGCGCGCAGCGCGATCACCCATTCGTAGGCGCGGGCATCGCCCACGACACCCACCGAACGCACGGGCAGGAACACTGCGAACGCCTGGCTCACCTTGTCGTACAGGTGGTGGCGACGCAGCTCGTCGATGAAGATGTGATCCGCCTTCGCGAGGAGTTCCGCGTATTCCGGACGCACCTCGCCGAGGATACGGACGCCCAGCCCAGGACCCGGGAACGGATGGCGATAGACCATGTGCGGCGGCAGGCCGAGCTCGACGCCGAGGCGGCGCACCTCGTCCTTGAACAGCTCGCGCAGCGGCTCCACGAGGCCCAGCTTCATGTGTTCCGGCAGGCCGCCCACGTTGTGGTGGCTCTTGATGACGTGCGCCTTGCCGGTCTTGCTGCCCGCCGACTCGATCACGTCCGGATAGATCGTGCCCTGCGCGAGCCAGCGTGCATTGGTGAGCTTGGTGGACTCCTCGTCGAAGATCTCGACGAACAGGCGGCCGATGATCTTGCGCTTCGCCTCGGGATCGTCGACGCCTTCCAGCGCACTGAAATAGCGGTCGCGCGCGTTCACGCGCACCACGCGCACGCCCATATGCTCGGCGAACATCGCCATCACCTGGTCGCCTTCCTCGAACCGAAGCAGGCCGGTGTCGACGAAGACGCAGGTGAGCTGGTCGCCGATCGCCTTGTGCAGCAGCGCGGCCACCACGGACGAGTCGACGCCGCCCGACAGGCCGAGCACGACCTCGTCGTTTCCGACTTGGGCTCGCACCCGCGCGATCTGGTCGTCGATGATGTTCGCGGCCGTCCACAGCGTGCCGCAGCCGCAGACGTCGACGACGAAACGGCGCAGCAGCGTCTGGCCCTGCTTGGTATGCGTCACTTCCGGGTGGAACTGCACCGCATACCAGCGGCGCGATTCATCGGCCATCGCCGCGACCGGAATGCGATCGGTCAACGCGGTGATCGCGAAGCCCGGGGGCACCTGCGAGACGTGGTCGCCGTGGCTCATCCAGACGTCGAGTCGCGACGCACCGTCGTGGTCGCTGAGGCCCGCGAATAGCGCATCGGCGTGGACCACGTCGACCGTCGCATGCCCGAACTCGCGCGCATCCGCCGCCTCGGTCGCGCCACCCAGCTGCGCGGCCATCGTCTGCATGCCGTAGCAGATGCCCAGGATCGGCAGGCCGGACTCGAAGACTTCCTGCGGCGCGCGCGGCGCGCCGGGCAGCGTGGTCGACTCCGGGCCGCCCGACAGGATGATTCCCTTGGGCGCGTACGCGGCGATCTCGGACGGATCGTGGTCCCACGCCCAGATCTCGCAGTAGACGCCCAGTTCGCGCACGCGGCGCGCGATCAGCTGCGTGTACTGCGCGCCGAAGTCGAGGATCAGGATCTTGTCGCTATGGATGTCGTGCACGCGCTCGGTCTTCCGGTGCGTCCCTTCGATCGGGACGGTGACTTTCCGACGGCGCGACGTCGCGGCCGTCGACATCGATGCGCCCTGCGGCGCGCCGCGAACTACGTTCGGTAGTTCGGCGGCTCCTTCGTGATCTGCACGTCGTGCACGTGGCTCTCGCGGGTACCGGCGCTGGTGACGCGCACGAAGCTGGGCTTGGTGCGCATCTCCTCGATCGTCGCGCAGCCCACGTAGCCCATCGTGGCGCGCAGGCCGCCGGCGAGCTGGTGGACGACGCCACGCAGCGGGCCGCGGTACGGCACGCGACCCTCGATGCCTTCCGGGACGAGCTTGTCGGCGTCGGACGCATCCTGGAAATAACGGTCCTTCGAGCCCTTCTCCATCGCGCCGAGCGAGCCCATGCCGCGGTAGCTCTTGTAGCTGCGGCCCTGGAACAGCTCCGTCTCGCCCGGCGATTCCTCGGTGCCGGCGAACAGGCCGCCGATCATCACGGTCGACGCGCCGGCGACGATCGCCTTTCCGATGTCGCCGGAGTAGCGGATACCGCCGTCCGCGATGAGCGGGATGCGGTCCTGCAGCGCCTCGGCGACCATCGACACCGCGGTGATCTGCGGCACGCCGACACCCGCGACGATGCGCGTGGTGCAGATGGAACCCGGGCCGACGCCCACCTTCACCGCGTCCGCACCGTGGTCCATCAGCGCAAGCGCGGCATCGCCGGTGACGATGTTGCCGCCGATGACCTGGCACTTCGGAAAGCGCGTCTTGACCCATTTCACGCGCTCGAGCACGCCCTGCGAATGGCCGTGCGCGGTGTCGACCACGATCACGTCGACGCCCGCCGCCACCAGTGCTTCGACACGCGCCTCGGTGTCACCGCCGACGCCCACGGCCGCACCGACGAGCAGTCGCTCGCTCGCGTCGTAGGCGGCGTTCGGGTTGTCGCGCTTCTTCTGGATGTCCTTGACGGTGATCAGCCCGCGCAGCGCGAACTCGTCGTTGACGACAAGCACCTTCTCGATGCGGTTCTTGTGCAGCAGGCCCAGCACTTCCTCGTCCGGCGCGCCTTCCTTGACGGTCACCAGGCGATCCTTGCGCGTCATGATGTTGCGCACGGGATCGCCGAGCTGCGTCTCGAAACGCATGTCGCGGCTGGTGACGATGCCGACCAGCTGGCCGTTTTCGTCGACCACCGGCACGCCGGAGATGTTGCGCGCGCGGGTGAGCTTGAGCACCTCCGCGATCGTCGTGTCCGGGCCCACGGTGAACGGCTCGCGGATGACGCCGGCCTCGAAATTCTTGACCTGCGCCACCTGCGCCGCCTGCTGCTCGACCGTCAGGTTCTTGTGCACGATCGAGATGCCACCGAGCTGCGCCATCGCGATCGCGAGCCGGGCTTCGGAAACGGTATCCATCGCCGCCGAGACGATCGGCAGGCGGATGGTGAGGTCGCGGGTGAGGCGGGTCGCGAGCGAGACGTCCTTCGGCAGGACCGTCGAGTGCGCGGGGACGAGCGAGACGTCGTCGAAGGTGAGCGCTTCAGCCTGGATGCGCAGCATGGGCGGCCCCGGGAAGATGAAGCGCGTCATTCTATCGCGCCGCGGCCGCGCCGCGGCGATCTGCATGTCGAGTCCGCCCGCGCCGCCTCGCCACGCGGGACCGGACCGGAGTCCCGGGCTCCGCGCGCCTCCCGCGAGGGAGGCCACCTTAGCTCCCCCGGCGCGGGCAGACCGCTACGGATCCAGCGCCTCGGCGGCGTCGAGCGTGTTTTCCATCAGCGTCGCGACGGTCATCGGCCCCACCCCGCCCGGCACGGGCGTGATCCAGCTCGCGCGGCGCGCCGCCGCGTCGAAGCCGACGTCGCCCACCAGGCGACCGTCGTCGAGGCGATTGATCCCCACGTCGATCACCACGGCGCCGGGCTTGACCCACTCGCCGGGAATCAGGCCCGGCTTGCCCACGGCCACCACGAGGATGTCCGCGCCCCGCACGGCGGCCTCGAGCGTCTCCGGCCGCGTGAAGCGATGGCAGCAGGTCACGGTGCAGCCGGCGATGAGCAGTTCCAGCGCCATCGGCCGGCCGACGTGGTTGCTGACGCCGACGATCGTCGCGCTCTGCCCGCGGACGGGCCGGTCCGTGTAGCCCAGCAGCGTGGTGATGCCGCGCGGCGTGCACGGGCGCAGGCCGAACTCCCGCAGCACCAGGTGCCCGACGTTCTGCGGGTGGAAGCCGTCGACGTCCTTGCTCGGATCGATGCGGTTGATCAGCGCGCTGGCGTCGCGACGGTCCGGCAGCGGCAGCTGCAACAGGATCCCGTGGATGGCGGGATCGGCGTTGAGGCGGTCGATCAGCGCCAGCAGGTCGGCATCGGTGGCGTCCGCCGGCAGGTCGTGGTCGACGGCGCGGATACCCACCTTCTGCGCCGCGCGGCGCTTGTTGCGGACGTAGACGGCCGAGGCCGGATCGTCGCCCACCAGGATCACCGCGAGCCCGGGCGCGCGGCGGCCCGCGGCCAGTCGTGCGTCCACGCGCGCCTTGAGCTCGTCGAGCAGCGTCTCGGCGATCCGCTTGCCGTCGAGGATGCGGGCGGTCGGCAGGTCGTCGGTCATCGGCGGGCGGCGTGGGAACGGGCGCGCATTATCGCCGCTGCGCTCAGCCCGCGCAGAAGGCCGCGTAGTCGACGTAGCCGGGAAACGGCCGGCCGGGCGCGCAGACCGCGCAGTCCGGGTCGGGCGACAGGCGCGTCTCGCGGAAGCGCATCGCCAGCGCGTCGAAGTGCAGGAGCCGGCCGGCGAGCGGTTCACCGAGGCCCAGCAGCAGCTTCAGCACTTCGGTCGCCTGCAGCAGTCCGATCACGCCCGGCAGCACGCCGAGTACCCCGGCCTCCGCGCAATTGGGTGCGGCCTCGGCGGGCGGCGGTTCCGGGAACAGGCAGCGATAGCAGGGCTTCGTGCCACGGTGGCGGCCCGCGTCGAACACCGATAGCTGGCCCTCGAAGCGATGCACGGCCCCGTGCACGAGCGGCTTGGCGTGCAGGACGCACGCGTCGTTGAGCAGGTAGCGCACCGGGAAGTTGTCCGCGCCGTCCAGGACCACGTCGACGCCGTCGAGCAGCCGATCGATGTCGGTCGATGTCAGGCGGAGCCGCTCGGCTTCGACGCGCGTGCGCGGATTGAGCGCCTGCAACGCGAGGCTTGCGGATTCGACCTTCGGACTGCCGATGCCCGATTCCGTATGCAGGATCTGCCGCTGCAGGTTGCTGCGGTCCACCACGTCGTCGTCGACGATGCGGAGCGTGCCGACACCGGCGGCGGCGAGGTAGTACGCCGCCGGCGAGCCGAGGCCGCCGGCGCCGACGAGCAGAACGCGCGCGCCCTCGAGTCGTCGCTGGCCCTCGACGCCGACCTCGGGCAACCGAAGGTGGCGGGAATAGCGGTCGAAGAAGTCCGCATCGCCTTCCGGAACCACGATGGCGAGGCCATCGGCGCGCCAGCGGCGGGTGCCGCCGTCGACCGAGAACACGCGTGCGTAGCCGGCGTCCAGCAGGGCCTGCGCGGCCCGCGCGGACCGCACGCCCGATTCGCAGATCAGGCCGATCTCGCGCCCCCGGTCAGTGAACGTCGCGGCGAGTGCCTGCGCGGCGCAGGGGACGGCTCCTTCCGCCATGCCCGTCGCACGCTCGTGCGCCTCGCGCACGTCGACGAGCAGCGCCCCGGCGAGCTGGCGATCGCGCGCCGCCCGGGGATCGAACGTGGCTACCGTCGGCGCCATCGGTCCGTTCGCGCGATTACTTGCGTTTGACGTGCCGGATCAGGCGCCGCTTCTTGGCGACCTGCTTTTCGGTCAGCACGTTCTTCTTGCCCTCGTACGGGTTCGTGCCTTCGCGGAACACGAAGCGCACGGGCGTTCCGACGAGCTTGAAGCGCTTGCGGAAGAAGTTCTCGAGGTAGCGCCGGTACGTGTCGCTCAACGTGCGCAGGCGCGTGCCATGCACCACGAACGTCGGCGGATTGCTGCCCGCCGGATGCGCGAAGCGCATCTTGGCGACGTGTCCGCGCACCACCGGCGGCGGGTTCGTCTCGTAGGCGATCTCGCGACAACGTCGGCGACGACACCGTCATCAAGTTCATGACGGACGGCATCCTCCTCGCCGAGATCCAGTCCGA
>NZ_BAAGAB020000035.1:0-28310 GCF_047159895.1 Lysobacter xanthus | reverse complement strand
TCCCGTTCTGCGGAGGGTGCCGCCGTACTGCGCGAGCCGCTCGCGCATGCCGCGCAGGCCGTTGCCCGCCACGAGCAGGTCCGCGCCGCGGCCGTCGTCGCGCGCGGTCATCACGATGCTGCCAGCGTCGCGGCGCGCCTCGAGCCACAGGTGGCGCGCGCCGGAATGGCGAACCGCATTGGTGATGATCTCCTGCGTGCAGCGCAGCAGCACGTGCGCGCGCTCGGGGTCGTCGAGCGTGAGCGGGCTCTCGATGTCCATGCCGATGTCGAGCGACGGCACGTTCTCGGCGAGCGGACGCAGGGCCACCGACAGGTCCATCGCGCCGCCCTCGCGCAGCTGGCTCACCGCCTCGCGCACGTCGGTCAGCAGCAGGCGCGCGAGCGTGTGGGCCTGCGAGACGTGTTCCTTGACGCGGCCCTCGGAAAGGTGGCCCGCCACTTCGAGGTTGAGGCTCAACGCGGTGAGGTGGTGGCCCAGCAGGTCGTGCAGTTCGCGCGAGATGCGCGTGCGTTCGTTCACGCGCGCGCTCTCGGCCAGCAGCAACCGCGTGGCGCGCAGCTCGGCGTTGAGGCGGCGTTGTTCCTCGCGGGCCTGGGCCTGCTGCTTGGCGACCAGCGCGGTCACGAAGACGAAGCTTGAAAACCCGACGTAGACAAGCGACTGAATGACCGCGACAAGCGGGGGCATCTTGATCGCCCCGATGAAGACCGGGATGACGGCCAGATTGCCTAGCGCAAGCCAAACGATGCCGACGGGCAACGGCAACAGCCAAGGAAGCAGCCCGGCCAGCACCATGAGCAGGATGCTGCCCAAACCCGTGTCCGAAAAGTAGCTGACACCGAGCGCGCACGCAGTCAGCAGGAGCAGCATCGCGTGATCGGCGAGGTTTGGCTTTCGCGTGCCCAACGAGCGCGTGATCCACCAGTACCCCGCACCGAACGTGCCGTAGGCCGCTAGCCAGCGCCAGATCGTGACGTTCAGAAAGCCAGACTCGCCCGCGGATGCGAGTGCTTCCAGCACCCCCGGGTCGAGCCAGATCGACAAGAGCCAACACCCCACCATCGCCCACGTGGAGAGGCCGGCGTAGCGGAGCAGTCGGGTATGGTTCAGTTGGACGGGCATCGCCCCATCCTACGCCGGGCGGTCGCCGGCCCGCCCCGCCGGAAGTCATGGCCAGCGGCGCTGGCCGCGCGGGATCGCCGTGCGATAATCCCGCGCCGCGCCGCATGGCCGGCGGGACCTGCCGGAGCCGGAAAGAATGTCGATCGTCGTCCGCGACGTGCTGGAGCACGAGCTGGATTCCGTCCTAGCCCTCAACAACGCCGCCGGTCCCGCGATCCTTCCGCTGGATGCCCACCGCCTGCAGTACTTCTTCGAGCGCGCCGAGTACTTCCGCGTCGCCGAGCGCGACGGGTCGCTGGCGGGCTTCCTGATCGGCATGGGCGACGGCGCCGAGTACGACAGCTCGAACTTCCACTGGTTCCGCGAGCGCTACTCGGAGTTCTTCTACATCGACCGCGTGGTCGTCGCGAGCCGCCGCCGCGGCGGCGGCGTGGGCCGCGCGTTCTATGCCGATGCGCAGAGCTATGCCGAGCTGCGCTATCCGCAGATGGCCTGCGAGGTGCTGCTGCAGGGCGGCACCGACCCGGTGATGCTCTTCCACGGCACCTCCGGCTTCCACGAGGTCGGACAGAACGTGATGCCGGAGACGGGGCTGCGCGCCTCGATGCTGATGAAGTCGCTCTGCAGCTACGACTGGGTGCTCGCGACCTACGGCCACGACCTGCCGGCCGAGCCCTGGATCCACACCCCGCGCACGCAGCGCATCGAACGGGCGCGCGTCGCCGGAGGCCGTGCATGAGCGCCGCGATGGATTACGAGCCCGCGGGCGAATTGAAGATCGGCCAGGTCGGCATCGCCAACCTGCGCGTGCGCACCCTGGACGTCGACAAGCTCGCCGAGGAGATGCGCAGCCGCGTGCAACGCGCGCCGAACCTGTTCGCGCGCGCCGCCGTGGTGCTGGACTTCGGCGGCCTCAGCCGCACGCCCGATGTCGCCACCGCGCGGGCGCTGGTCGACGCCCTGCGCGATGCCGGCGTGCTGCCGGTGGCGCTGGCCTACGGCACGACGGAGATCGAGCGCCTGTCCGAGGAGCTGGGCCTGCCGCTGCTGGCGAAGTTCCGCGCGCAGTACGAACGCACCGACGGTGCGCCGGCCGAGCCGGCAGCGCCGGCCCGCCGCGAGCCGGCTCCGGCGCCCGCCGCGGCTCCGGTCGCGCCGCCGTCCGCCGCGCAACCCGGGCTGGTGCAGGCCGCACCGATCCGCTCGGGCCAGCAGGTCTACGCGGACCAGCGCGACCTCACCGTCCTGTCGGCCGTCGGCGCGGGCGCGGAAGTGATCGCCGACGGCTCGATCCACATCTACGGCGCGCTGCGCGGACGCGCGCTCGCCGGGGCGCAGGGCTTCGAGCAGGCACGCATCTTCTGCCGCGAATTCCATGCCGAACTCGTGGCGATCGCCGGGCACTACAAGGTGTCCGAGGACATCCCGGCCGCCCTGCTCGGCAAGCCCGTGCAGGTCTGGCTCGACGGCGACCAGCTCCGCATCGAGGCGCTGGACGCGTAAGCCGTCACACATCCGCATGCTTTGAGGCATGCTGTCGCCCGCACCGGCCGCGCCGTCGGGCATCGAATTCCGGAGGATCCCCAGTTGGCCGAAATCATCGTCGTCACGTCGGGCAAGGGTGGCGTGGGCAAGACCACCACCAGTGCCAGCCTCGCCTGCGGGCTCGCGCGCCGCGGCCACAAGGTCGCCGTCATCGACTTCGACGTCGGCCTGCGCAACCTCGACCTGATCATGGGCTGCGAGCGTCGCGTGGTGTACGACTTCGTCAACGTGGTGCATGGCGAAGCGACGCTGCGCCAGGCGCTCATCAAGGACAAGCGCTTCGAGAACCTGTTCGTGCTGGCGGCGAGCCAGACCCGTGACAAGGACGCGCTGACGAAGGAAGGCGTGCAGAAGGTGCTCGACGACCTGTCGGCCGACGGCTTCGACTACATCGTCTGCGACTCGCCGGCCGGCATCGAGAAGGGCGCGTTCCTCGCGATGTACTTCGCCGACCAGGCGGTCGTCGTGGTGAACCCCGAAGTCTCGTCGGTGCGCGACTCCGACCGCATCCTCGGCCTGCTGGCGTCGAAGACGCGCAAGGCGGAGGACGGCGGCCGCGTGAAGGAGCACCTGCTGCTCACGCGCTACAGCCCCAAGCGCGTCGAGACCGGCGAGATGCTGAGCATCGGCGACGTCGAGGAGATCCTCGGGCTCAAGGCCGTCGGCGTGATCCCCGAGTCCGGCGACGTGCTCAATGCCTCGAACAAGGGTGAGCCGGTCATCCTGGAGACGACGTCCGACGCCGCGCAGGCCTACGACGACGCCGTGGCGCGCCTGCTCGGCGACAGCCGCCCCATGCGCTTCGTCACCGCCGAGAAGAAGGGCTTCTTCGGCAAGCTCTTCGGAGGCTGATCCATGGGCATGTTCGATTTCCTGCTCGCCAAGAAGCCGACGGCGAACGTCGCGAAGGATCGCCTCCGCATCATCGTGGCGCACGAGCGCGCGACGCGCGGCGGCCCGGATTACCTGCCCATGCTGCAGCGCGAGCTGCTCGAGGTGATCCGCAAGTACATCGACGTCGACGTGGACGCGGTCAAGGTCGACCTGATCGGCGAAGGCGACAACAAGGTGCTCGACATCTCGGTCGCGCTGCCCGAGAACACCGGCCAGTCCTGACGGCCGCCCTCGCGCTCGATGCCCCCGCCCGCGGGGGCATTTTCGTATCCGGACCATGCTCACCCTCGCCGACATCGACTTCGACGCGGTCGCCACCCTGCTCGCCGGCTACGGGCTGGAGCTCGTGCGCGTGCCCGACGGCGCGCCCATCCCCGGTTCGTACTGGGGCGAGTGCGAGGCCGGGGTGATCGGCTCGACGGTGTACGCACGCGCCGACACGCCGGTGCATTCGCTGCTCCACGAGGCGTGCCATCTCATCGTGCTTCCCGCCGAGCGCCGCGCCGCGGTGCACACGGATGCGACCGACTCGATCGAGGAGGAGAACGCCGTCTGCGTGCTGCAGGCGCTGCTGGGCGATGCCCTGCCCGGCGTCGGTGCCGGTCGCGTGCTGGCCGACATGGACGCCTGGGGTTACACCTTCCGGCTCGGCTCGGCCCGCGCCTACGTCGAGCACGATGCCGCCGACGCCTGGGCCTGGCTCGACCGCGCGGGCCTGGCCGACCCGCGCACCCGGCGGCTGCGTCGATCCGGCTGAGCCGGCCGCGCCTTGCACGGCCGGTGGGCGGCCTCTAGCCTGCACGGACCGCAGCCGCCCCCGCCCGGAGTCCCGCATGAAACCCGTCCGCGCCCTGCTCGCGATGAGCATCGTCGCCGTCCTCGGCCTGTCCGCCTGCAAGGCGCCGCCGGGCACCGAGTCGACCTCGCCCGCATCGACCGCGGCCACGCCCGAGAACGAGACCGCCGACCAGTTCATCGCGCGCGTCAATGAGGAATACCGCGCCTCGTATCCCGAGCTGACCGCCGCGCAGTGGCTGTCGTCGACCTACATCAAT
This sequence comes from Lysobacter xanthus, assembly GCF_047159895.1. NCBI lineage: Bacteria > Pseudomonadati > Pseudomonadota > Gammaproteobacteria > Lysobacterales > Lysobacteraceae > Lysobacter > Lysobacter xanthus. Next base: position 23,691 of record NZ_BAAGAB020000035.1, on the reverse strand, counting down.
GAGGACAGCGAACTCGTCTCCGCAAAGGCCAACGAGCGTTACCTCGCGCAGCTCAACCGCTGGATCGAGCAGTCGCGGAAGTTCGAAGGCCAGAAGATGTCGCCGGAAACCGCGCGCGCCATCCAGCTGCTCAAGCTGCAGGCCGCGATGCCGCCGCCGAAGGATCCGAAGAAGCTCGCCGAACTCACCGGCATCGCGACGCGCATGGAGGGCGCCTACGGCAAGGGCGAGTACTGCACGGGCGAGGGCCCGGCGAAGAGCTGCCGCCAGCTTGGCGATCTCGAGGAGGTGCTGGCCACCAACCGCGACTACGACGCGCAGCTCGACGCGTGGCAGGGCTGGCATTCGACCGCCGCCCCCCAGCGCAAGGACTACACGCGCTTCGTCTCGCTCATCAACGAAGGCGCGCGCGACCTCGGCTATGCCGACGCCGGCGAGCTGTGGCGTTCGGGCTACGACATGACGCCGGCCGAGCTGTCGGCCGAGACCGATCGCCTGTGGGGCCAGGTCAAGCCGCTCTACGAGCAGCTGCACTGCTACGCCGGCACCAAGCTCGACGCGAAGTACGGCGCGCAACGCGGCCACGTCGCCGGCCACATGCTGCCGGCGCACCTGATGGGCAACATGTGGCAGCAGGACTGGAGCAACCTCTGGGACCTGATGGCGCCCTACCCCGGCGCCGGCAGCCTCGACGTCAATTCCGCGCTGCAGGCGCAGTACCAGCGCAACCTCGCCGCCGAAAAGTCCAAGGCCGGTGCGACGGGCACGCCGTCGGCGATGGCGCAGGCCGAGCACGATGCGCTCGCGGCCACGGCCAAGCAGATGACCGAGCGCGCGCAGGACTTCTATGTCTCGCTCGGCATGCCCAAGCTGCCCGCGACGTACTGGGAGCGCGCGCAGATGATCAAGCCGCGCGACCGCGACGTGGTCTGCCATGCGTCCGCGTGGGACATGAACATGGCCGGCGACGTGCGCACGAAGATGTGCATCAAGCCGACCGAGGAAGACTTCACCACGATCTACCACGAGCTCGGCCACGTCTATTACTACCTGGCCTACAACAAGCTGCCACCGCTGTTCCAGGCCGGTGCGCATGACGGCTTCCACGAAGCGATCGGCGACACGATCGTGCTGTCGATGACGCCGTCGTACCTCAACACGATCGGCCTCGTCGAGCAGCCGCAGGTCAGCAACGAAGCTCTGATCAATGCGCAGATGCGCATGGCGCTGGCGAAGGTGTCGTTCCTGCCGTTCGGCCTGATGATCGACCGCTGGCGCTGGGGCGTGTTCGACGGCTCGATCAAGCCGGACCAGTACAACAAGGCGTGGTGGGACCTGAAGGCGAAGTACCAGGGCGTCGCCCCGCCCACGGCGCGTGGCGAGGAGTTCTTCGACGCCGGCGCGAAGTACCACGTGCCCGCGAACACGCCGTACACGCGCTACTTCCTCTCGCATGTCCTGCAGTTCCAGTTCTACAAGGCGCTGTGCGATGCATCGGACTTCAAGGGTCCGCTGTACGAGTGCAGCTTCTACGGCAATCCCGAAGCGGGCCGTCGCTACTGGGCGATGCTGTCGAAGGGCGCCGGCCAGCCTTGGCAGAAGACGCTGAAGGAGCTCACCGGCGGGGAGAAGATGGACGCCTCCGCGGTGCTCGAATACTTCGCGCCGCTGCAGCAGTGGCTCAAGCAGCAGAACGAGGGCAAGACCTGCGGCTGGCAGGCCGATGCGACGGCCGCCGCGCCTGCCGCTGCACCGGCGCGTCCCGCGGCTTCAGTGCCGACGACGCCCGCGAAGTCGTGATCCAGCGAAGGGCCGGCGCAATGCCGGCCCTTCCGCTTCAGGGCGTCGGAACGTCGGCGCCTTCGCAGCGCAGAGCCTGCAGCCGCGCCTGCCGCGCTTCCCATCGCCAGAACATATAGGCCACCGCACTCATCGCCGCGGCCGCCAGCGCCAGCCCGAGCGGATGGTGGGAGACCAGCGGCGAAACGATGCCGGCGATCACCGCATTCATCACTAGGCTGGTGAAGGCCTGCAGCGACGACGCCGAGCCCCGCTGGCGCGGATACATGTCGAGGATCGCCAGCGTCAGCACCGGGAACACCAGGGCGATGCCGAACGCGTGCAGCGTCATCGGCAGCACCGCCCACGGGATCGCCGGCACGGGCACCAGCGCGTTGTAGACGACGTTGTAGACCATCGCGATCGCGGTGGCCGCGAAGCCGATGCGCACCAGCCGATCGCCGCTCATGCGCCCCGCCGCCCGCCCGGAGACGAAGGCGCCGAGGATCATGCCGCCGATGGTGGGCACGAAGAACCAGGCGAACTGCGTCTGGTCGAGGTGCCGTCCGCGCAGCCGCAGCATCTCCAGCACGAAGACCGGCGCCGAGGCGATGTAGAGGAACAGCGCGCTGAAGTTGAACGAAGCGGCCGCCGCCAGCCGCTGGAACCGCGGATTGACGAAGATCGCCGCATAGCCGCGCAGCAGCGGACGCGGCGAGAACGGCAGCCGCGCGCCGGCCGGATGCGTTTCGGGCAGGACCGCCCATGTCGCGACCACGAGCACCAGCGCGAACGCGACCAGGAACCAGAAGATCATCGGCCAGCGCGTCCAGCCGAGGATCCAGCCGCCGATGACCGGCGCGATCGCGGGCGCGATGCCGAAGATCATCGACACCTGGCTCATCAGCCGCTGCGCATCCGGCCCGTGCAGCACGTCGCGGATCACCGCGCGGCCCACGATGAGCCCGACGCCCGACGACAGGCCCTGCAGCGCGCGGAAGGCGAGCAGGGTCGGCAGGTCCTTCGCCAGTGCGCAACCGGCCGACGCCACGGCGAACACCAGCAGGCCGCCGAGGATGACCCGGCGGCGCCCGATCGCGTCCGACAGCGGCCCGTGGACGATGCTCATCAGCGCGTACGCGACGAGGTAGACGCTGATCGTCTGCTGCATCGCGACCGGATCGGCCGCGAGCTGGGCGCCGATCGACGGGAACGCCGGGAAGATCGTGTCGATCGAGAACGGGCCGAACATGGCGAGCCCGCCCAGCAGCAGGGCGAGTCGTCGCGTCGGGAGCCGTGCGGTCGGCGGCGTCATGGGCGTCGGGGATCCGGCGCACTAGCGTAGCGCCGACGACGCGACGGACCGTGCCGCGGCGATCAACATCGCATCCCACGGCCGGTGGAACAGCCTGTCGGGCGCGCACGGGTTGTCCGCGCCCACCCCCGGCCTTAGCTTGGGACGATGGCCTCCCCCGATCCCCTCAGCGTCGCCGCGCGCGGCACGCAGCGCAGCGACTTCGGCATCCTCCGTTCGCTGCTGCCCTACCTGCGGCCGCACGTCGCGCGCATCGTCGTCGCCATCGGCTTCCTGCTGGTCGCCAAGCTGCTCGGCCTCACGGTGCCGATGATCCTCAAGCGCATCGTGGACTCGCTGGACATCCAGGCGAGCCTGCGCGCGATGCCGGTGGTGCTGCTGCTCGCCTACGGCGGGGCGCGCGTGGGCTCCAACCTGTTCACCGAACTGCGGCAGGTGGTCTTCGCCCGCGTGATGGCGCGCACGGCGCGCGAGGTGACACTCAAGGTCTTCCGCCACCTGCATTCGCTGAGCCTGCGCTTCCACCTGCAGCGGCGCACCGGCGGCGTGTCGCGCGACGTCGAGCGCGGCGGCACCGCGGTCACCGACCTGCTCGACTGGTCGATCTACACGATCATCCCGACCGCGATCGAGGTGACGCTGGTCACCGTCTTCCTCGTGGTGCGCTACGGTTGGGCGTTCGGCGCGATCACGCTCGCCACGCTCGCCGGCTACATCGCCTGGACGTTCGCGATCACGGAGTGGCGAACGCGGCATTACCGCGCGAAGGTGGAGGCCGACACGAAGGCGAACGCCCGCGCGGTCGACTCGCTGCTCAACTACGAGACGGTGAAGTACTTCAACAACGAGGCGCACGAGGCCGGGCGCTACGACGAGAACCTGCGGCACGTCGAGGAAGCGACGGTGATGAGCCTCAAGTCGCTCGCCGTGCTCAACGTCGGCCAGACCGCCGTGGTGTCCATCGGCGTCACCGCGCTGATGTGGCATGCCGCCGCGGGCGTCGTCGCCGGCCGCTTCACGCTGGGCGACCTCGTGCTGGTGAACGCCTACCTGCTGCAGCTCGCCGCGCCGCTCAACCTGCTCGGCATGATGTACCGCGAGATCAAGCAGGCGATGACCAACATGGAACGCCTGTTCGGGCTGCTCGACGAGAAGCTCGACGTGCAGGACCGGCCGGGCGCGCAGCCGCTGCAGACCCGCCAGGCCCACGTGCGCTTCGAGGACGTTCGCTTCGCCTACGATCCGCGCCGCGAGATCCTCAAGGGCGTGAGTTTCGAGATCCGCCCCGGGCAGACGGTGGCGGTCGTCGGCCACTCGGGTTCGGGCAAGTCGACGCTCGCCCGCCTGCTCTACCGCTTCTACGATCCCGACGGCGGGCGCATCAGCATCGACGGCCACGACCTGCGCGACCTCACCCAGGGCTCCGTTCGCGCGGCGATCGCGACGGTGCCGCAGGACACCGTCCTGTTCAACGACACCATCTACTACAACATCCTCTACGGCCGCCCGGATGCGACGCGCGAGGAGGTCGAAGCGGCGGCGAAGGCCGCGCACATCCACGAGTTCATCCTCGCCATGCCGGATGCCTACGAGACGGAAGTGGGCGAGCGCGGCCTGAAGCTCTCCGGCGGCGAGAAGCAACGCGTCGCGATCGCGCGCGCGCTGCTCAAGAACCCGGCGATCATGATCTTCGACGAGGCGACGTCCGCGCTGGACTCGCGCTCGGAAAAGGCGATCCAGGCGGAGCTCGAGCGCATCGCGCAGGGCCGCACCACGCTGGTCATCGCCCACCGGCTGTCGACCGTCATGAATGCCGACCGCATCCTGGTCATGGACGCCGGGCGGATCGTCGAGCAGGGCACCCACGAGCAGCTGATCGCCTCGCTCGGCCATTACGCGCAGCTCTGGCAGCTGCAACTCCAGGCCGCGCAGGACGACGGCGGCGCGGTCGCGCCGGCGTCGCCCGCCGCGCGCGCGCTGATCGAAGCGGGCGTGGCGCCCGGCGACGCGCCGTAGCGCGGAACGCCGGGGCCTGCGCGCCGCCGGCCCTGGGCCGCGGCGGCGTCGCTGAATCCACGCGGGCCGGGGCCTGACCGTCGGCCACGGGCCTCGCGCGGCCGGGCTACAATCGGCGCCGAAGCACCCGGTGGGAGAAGCGGGCACGACCCGCTGCCGAAGGCGCAATCGCCCGGAATCGCTCAGGCCCCATACCGCCGGCGTGTACACACTCTGGAGAGACCGGTTCGATCCGGCGCCGAAGGGGCAAGAAGCGCGCACCTCCCCCCCGCGCTTCCAAACTCTCAGGCAAAAGGACAGAGGGGCGCCCACCGGCCGCGAGGCCGTCGGGCGAGCGTTCGACCGCGACGCACGTCGCCGGCGATCGCCGGCAAGCCCCCTTCCCGCGGCCGCGCGCCGTGCCACGACTCTCCGCCATGACCCAGCCCGCTTCCCTCCGCGCCCTCGAGCACCACGACGGCTTCATCGAGCGCCACATCGGCCCGAACGATGCCGAGATCGCGCACATGCTGCGCACCGTCGGCCACGACTCGCTGGAGTCGCTGACCGACGCGATCGTCCCCGGGTCGATCAAGTCCGCCGCGCCGCTGGCGCTGCCGGAGGCCATCAGCGAGGTCGAGGCGCTCGCGAAGATCCGCGAGATCGCGTCGAAGAACACCGTCTTCCGCAGCTTCATCGGCCAGGGCTACTACGGCACGCAGACGCCGAACGTCATCCTGCGCAACATCCTCGAGAACCCCGCCTGGTACACGGCGTACACGCCCTACCAGGCCGAGATCTCGCAGGGCCGCATGGAAGCGCTGATCAACTTCCAGACGATGGTCGCCGACCTCACCGGCATGGAGATCGCGAACGCCTCGCTGCTCGACGAGGGCACCGCGGCCGCCGAAGCGATGACGCTGGCCAAGCGCTCGGCGAAGTCCAAGTCGAACGTCTTCTTCGTCTCGAACGGCGTCCATCCGCAGACGCTCGAGGTGCTGCGTACGCGCGCCGAGCCGCTGGAGATCGAGCTCGTCATCGGCGACGACGCGCAGGCGATCGACACCGATGCCTTCGGCATCCTGCTGCAGTACCCGACAACGTTCGGCGAAGTCCGCGACTACCGCGCGCTCGCCGACGCCGTGCACGGACGCGGCGGCCTCGTCTCGGTGGCCACGGACCTGCTCGCGTTGACGCTGATCCCGGCGCCGGGCGAATGGGGCGCTGACATCGTCGTCGGCAACAGCCAGCGCTTCGGCGTGCCGTTCGGCTTCGGCGGCCCGCATGCCGCCTTCATGGCCTGCCGCGATGCCTTCAAGCGCTCGATGCCCGGCCGCCTGATCGGTGTCTCGATCGACGCCGAGGGCAAGCCGGCCTATCGACTGACGCTGCAGACCCGCGAACAGCACATCCGCCGCGAGAAGGCCACGTCGAACATCTGCACCGCGCAGGTGCTGCTCGCGGTGATGGCGAGCATGTACGCCGTCTACCACGGCCCGGAAGGGCTCGAGCGCATCGCCCGTCGCGTGCACCGGCTCGCGGCGATCCTCGCGGCGTCGCTGCGCAGCGCGGGCGTGCAGGTCGGCGCCGAGTTCTTCGACACGCTGCACGTGGGCGGGGTCGACGCGAAGGCGGTCCACGCGCGCGCGGCCGAGGCCGGTATCAACCTGCGCCCGATCGACGACGCGAGCGTCGGCATCAGCCTGGACGAGACGACGACGCGCGAGGACGTGATCGCCCTCGCCCGCCTGTTCGGGGCCGACATTGGCGACATCGACGCGCTCGATGCGGCGACAGCTGACGCGCTGCCGCAGGGCCTGCGTCGTGCGTCGGCCTTCCTGCAGCATCCGGTGTTCAACACGCATCACAGCGAGCACGAGCTGCTGCGCTACATGCGCGCACTCGCCGACAAGGACCTGGCGATGGATCGCACGATGATCCCGCTGGGCTCCTGCACGATGAAGCTCAACGCCACCGCCGAGATGATTCCGGTGACGTGGCCGGAGTTCGCCAACATCCATCCGCTCGCACCGGCCGACCAGGCCGCCGGCTACGCCCAGCTCATCGCCGAGCTTGAGCAGATGCTGGTGGAGTGCACGGGCTACGACGCGGTCAGCCTGCAGCCGAACTCGGGCGCGCAGGGCGAATACGCCGGCCTGCTCGCGATCCGCGCCTACCACCGCGCCCGGGGCGAAGGGCACCGCGACATCTGCCTGATCCCCGAGTCCGCGCACGGCACCAACCCGGCGTCCGCGCAGATGTGCGGCATGACGGTCGTCGTCACCAAGTGCGACGCGAATGGCAACGTCGACGTCGAGGACCTGCGCGCCAAGGCCGAGAAGTATTCGGCCCGCCTCGCCGCCCTGATGGTCACCTACCCGTCCACGCACGGCGTGTTCGAGGAAGCCATCGTCGAGATCTGCGAGATCGTGCATTCGCACGGCGGTCAGGTCTACACCGACGGCGCGAACATGAACGCGCTGGTTGGCGTCGCGAAGCCGGGCAAGTGGGGCTCGGACGTCAGCCACCTCAACCTGCACAAGACGTTCTGCATTCCGCACGGCGGCGGCGGCCCGGGCGTCGGCCCGTGCGCGGTGAAGTCGCACCTGGCCCCGTTCCTGCCGCGCGCCTTCGGTGGCGAAGGCGATGTCGGCATGGTGTCGGCCGCGAGCTTCGGCTCGGCCTCGATCCTGCCGATCAGCTGGATGTACATCACGATGATGGGCGCCGAGGGCCTGCGCCGCGCGACCCAGGTGGCGCTGCTCAATGCCAACTACGTCGCCAAGCGCCTGGAGCCGCACTATCCGACGCTGTACTCGGGCCGCAACGACCTCGTGGCGCACGAGTGCATCCTCGACCTGCGCCCGATCAAGGACGCCACCGGCATCTCCGCCGAGGACGTCGCCAAGCGCCTGATCGACTTCGGCTTCCACGCGCCCACCCTGAGCTTCCCGGTGGCCGGCACGCTGATGGTCGAGCCGACCGAAAGCGAATCGCTGCACGAACTCGACCGCTTCATCGACGCGATGATCCAGATCCGCGACGAGATCCGCGCGATCGAAGACGGCCGCCTGGACCGCGAGGACAATCCGCTCAAGCACGCGCCGCACACCGCGACGGCCGTGACCGCCAGCGAATGGATGCATGCGTATCCGCGCGAGCTGGCCGCGTTCCCGCTTGCGACGCTGCGGCTGCAGAAGTACTGGCCGCCGGTCGCGCGCGTGGACAACGTCTACGGCGACAAGAACGTCTTCTGCACCTGCGTGCCGATCGAGGCGTTCGCCGGCGAACCCGAAGCGTTCAGCGAGCCGAACGTGATGTGACCGCTTCGGTGTCGAAACAAAAAAAGCCCCGCGCGATGCGGGGCTTTTTCTTTGGGCCGGGATGCGATCAGCGACCGCCGCCGCCGTTGTTGCCGCCGCGACCACCGCCGTTGTTGCCGCCGCCGTTGTTGACCTGGTTGCCGCCACCGCTGGCCTCGCCGCCCTTCCGGCCGATCTCGGCCATGTGCTCGCGATCCCGGCTCACGGCCTCGCCGCCCTTGCGTCCGGCTTCGCGTGCTTCGCGCGAATTGAATTCATGCGCGTTGCCGCTTTCGTGCGAGGCGCGGCCGCCCTGCGCGGCGATCTCACGCTGGCGCTGCGGGTCCATGCCGAAACCGCCGCCGTTGTTGCCACCGTTGTTACCGCCGTTGTTACCGCCCTGGTTGTTGTTCGCCATGGTGTTTCTCCCGTTTCTCGTTCTTGTCGTGGGTGTCGGAAATGGTCGTCCACTCCCCGACGAAAGCCACCGCGTCCTGCAGGGGCTGTCGTCGCGCGGTCCGCCGGATCGGTGCAGTCGATCTCGCTGCTCCGGGAACGGTTTCGACACTAGGGCGCGGCGCGTTACCCGCACGGCATTGTTTCGTGGTCGCGGCGTGCGCGGCGCGGCGATCGTTCGGTTCGCTTCAGCGTCGTGCGTACCGCGTGCAGGCGTCAGTCGTCGCTACGGACGCGATCGCGCCCCTGCTGTTTCGCCGCATACATGCGCTGATCCGCCAGAAGCACGTCTTCGAGCGCCTCGCTTCCGGTGCAATGCGCGGCGACGCCCGCCGAGAACGTGACCGCGACGCCGTCGATCGCGGCCTGGCGGATGCTCTGCAGCAGGTAGTCCATGCGGATACGCGCTTCGTCGATGCGGATGCCCGGCATCAGCAGCAGGAATTCCTCGCCGCCCCAGCGCGCCAGCGTGTCGCGCGCGGGCAGGACGCTGCGCGCGCGGCGGGTGAACTCGCGCAGCACGGCGTCGCCCCGAGCGTGGCCGAGCCGGTCGTTGATGCGCTTGAAATGGTCGAGATCGATGATCGCCACGCAGAACGGCGCGCCTTCGGCGTTCGAACGCTGCTGCTCCTGCGCGAGGCGCTCGATCATCCAGCGCCGGTTGGGCAGGCCAGTCAGCTCGTCGGTGGTCGCCAGCCGCTGCACTTCGGCGAGGGCATCGGACAGCTGCCGGCGTTGCGCGCGGAGCGTGCTGCGCAACGTCGACAGGCGCGCGGCGATCACCGCGAGCGCCGGCAACGTGATGAGCACCAGCAGGAAATTGATGAGGTCGACCGGCAGGGCGGCCGAGGGCGGCACGTCGCGCCAGGGCGGCGGGTCGACCACGAGGTATGCGGCGACGCCGCCGAGGCTCGCCAGCGCGAAGGTCGTGAGCACGGCGATCTGGCGCCAGCGCAAGGCGAACGCGCCGAAGGCGAAGATCACCAGCAGCGGCAGGAGCGCGACGGTGCGCATCGGGCCGCAGATCACGTAGCCCCAGTCGACGGCGAGAATGCCCATCGCGATCTGCCACTCGGTGAGCGCCGGGTCGCGCAGCCGCTCGCTCCAGCCGCTGCGCAGCGCGACGTAGGCCGTGGCGAGCCCGACCGCGATGAACAGGCACCAGGCGAGCAGGCGCCCGACCGTCATCCAGCCGCCGTCGATGCCGAAGGCCATCAGCGCGCCGCAACAGACGTAGACGGCCGCCGCGGTGACCCATTGGACGAGGCGGATCGCGCGGCGGCGGTCGCGACTCATCACCAGCGCGACCGCAGCGGACGCGAGCGCCCGCAGGCGCAGGGCGGGTGGCGCGTCGGCGATGGCGGTGATCCGGTCCATGGGCGTCTCGGCGCTGAGCCGGAGGGTTAACGACCGCACGGCGCCGTTCTGGAGTGCGCGCGGCGGTCACGCGGCGCCCGTAGCCTGCCGACAGGAGGAATCGAATGACGAAGAAACCGGATCTCACGCAGGGCCCGATCGCCCGCACCCTGTTCATGTTCGCGCTGCCGATTCTCGGCGGGAACGTGCTGCAGTCGCTCAACGGGTCGGTGAATGCGGTCTGGGTCGGCCGGTTCCTCGGCGAACAGGCGCTCACCGCGACGGCGAACGCGAACAACGTGCTGTTCCTGTTGCTCGGCGCCGTGTTCGGCATCGGCATGGCCGCCAGCATCCTGGTCGCACAGGCGATCGGTCGCGACGACCTTGCGCAGGCACGCAGCGTGATCGGGACCAGCGCGACGTTCTTCATCTCGCTCTCGGTGGCGATCGCCGCGGTCGGCATGCCGTTCTCCCGGCACCTGCTCGCGTGGATGGACACCCCGCCCGCGGCGTTGCCGTACGCCGAGGCGTACCTGCGCATCATCTTCCTGGCGCTGCCCTTCCTCTACGCGTTCACCTTCATCACCGCGATCCTCCGCGGCTCGGGCGACGCACGCACGCCGTTCTTCTTCCTCCTGCTCACCGTCGCGCTCGACATCGGGCTCAATCCGGTGCTGCTGTTCGGCCTCGGGCCCGTGCCGCGCATGGGCATCGCCGGTGCCGCGACCGCCACCCTGATCGCGAACGCCGTCAGCCTCGCCGCGCTGCTGTTCTGGTTGCGACGCAAGCGTCACCGGCTCTGGATCGGGCGCCACGAGCGCGGACTGTACCGGCCGAGCCTGCCGGTGCTTCGATCGCTCATCGCCAAGGGCATTCCGATCGGCCTGCAGATGATGCTGATCTCGGTCGCGATGCTCGCGATGATCACGATGGTCAACAAGCATGGCGTGGCGACCGCGGCCGCCTACGGTGCCGCCCTGCAGCTCTGGACCTACGTGCAGATGCCCGCGATGGCGATCGGTGCGGCCTGCTCGTCGATGGCGGCCCAGAACGTCGGCGCCGGTCGCTGGGACCGCGTGCACCAGACCGCGCGCACCGGCGTTCTGTTCAACTTCCTGATGACGGGTGCGCTCATCGTGCCGCTGATCGTGTTCGACCGTCACACGCTCTCGCTGTTCCTCCCGGACGCCAGCGACGCGCTCGCGATCGCACGCCATCTCAATCCGATCGTGGTGACCTCGTTCCTGTTCTTCGGCGTGACGTTCGTGCTGTCCGGCGTGGTGCGCGCGACCGGCGCCGTGCTGCCGCCCCTGCTGATCCTCGCGGTGGCGCTGTGGGGCGTGCGCGTGCCGTTCGCCTCGCTGCTGCAGTCGCGAATGGGCGCGGACGCGATCTGGTGGAGCTTCCCCGTGAGCGCCGTCGTGGCCATGACGGGCGCTGCCCTCTATTACGTCTTCGGCGGTTGGCGCCACGCCACGCTGATGCGGCAGGGGCACGACGAGGTCGCCGTGCCGTCCGAGGTGCCTGCGCAGCCGCCGTCGCCGATCGCCGACGTGGCGAGCTGCGACGAGGCGGCTACCGGCCCGGGCGGCCCATGAACGCCGCGAGGTAGGGCGCCGTCCGGCTCGTCGTCGATGCGGCGATGGCTGCCGGCGGCCCGCAGGCGACGAGCGCACCGCCCTCCTCGCCTGCACCGGGGCCCATGTCGATCACCCAGTCGCTCTGTGCGACGACGCGCATCTCGTGTTCGACCAGCACGACGGTGTTGCCCGCGTCGACCAGCGCGTGCAGCTGCGCCATCAGGCGATCGACGTCGGCGGCGTGCAGGCCCGTGGTCGGTTCGTCCAGCACGTACAGGCCCTGGCCGCGCGTATTGCGCTGCAGTTCGGTCGCGAGCTTGATGCGCTGCGCCTCGCCACCCGAGAGTTCCGTCGCCGGTTGGCCCAGCCGCAGGTAGCCCAGGCCGATGTCGCGCAGCAGGTGCAGGGGCCGCAGCACGGGCGGTTCGTCGGCGAAGACCTCGCAGGCGTCCTCGACGTTGAGCGCGAGCACGTCCGCGATGCTGCGCCCGTTCCAGCGCACCGCGAGCGTCGCTTCGTTGTAGCGCGCGCCGTGGCAGCTCGGACACGGGGCGTAGACGCTCGGCATGAAGAGCAGTTCGACGCTGACGAAGCCTTCGCCCTCGCACGTCCCGCAGCGGCCCTTCGCGACGTTGAACGAGAAGCGGCCGGCGTCGAACTTCTTCCTGCGTGCTTCGGGCGTGGCCGCGAACAGCTTGCGGACGTGGTCGAACAGCCCGGTGTAGGTCGCGAGGTTCGACCGCGGCGTGCGCCCGATCGGCTTCTGGTCGACGCGCACCAGCCGGCGGATCGCGTCGATGTCGCCCGACAGGTGCCCGCGCGTGCGCTGCACCACGTTCGGGCCGTCTTCCGCTGCCGGCTCGTCCTCCTCCGGCTCGTGGCCGAGGTGCCCGCAGACGAGCTCGACGAGCGCCTGGCTGATCAGGCTCGACTTGCCCGAGCCGGACACACCGGTGACGGCGGTCAGCACGCCCAGCGGGACGCGCGCATCGAGGCCGTGCAGGTTGTTGCGGTGGACGTCGCGCAGCTCCAGCCACTTCGATGGCGATCGACGCGGCCGCGGCGCGGCCTGCACGCGGTCGAACAGGTAACGCGCGGTTTCGGAGGCCGCGACCTCGGCGAGCCCGTCCGGCGCGCCGCTGTAGAGCACCTCGCCGCCGCGCTCGCCTGCGCCCGGCCCCACATCCACCAGCCAGTCCGCGCGTCGCATCATTTCGAGGTCGTGCTCGACAACGAAGATTGAATTGCCACCCGCGCGCAGCTGCGCGAGCGCTTCGAACAGGGCCTCGCTGTCGGCGGGATGCAGGCCCGCGGACGGCTCGTCCAGCACGTAGACGACCCCGAACAGGTTCGACCGGATCTGCGTGGCGAGGCGCAACCGCTGCAGCTCGCCGGGCGACAGCGTGGGCGTCGTGCGGTCCATCGACAGGTAGCCGAGGCCGAGGGCCTGCAGCGTGCCGATGCGCGCGACGAGGTCCGCCGCGATGCGCTGTGCGGCGATGCGCTTCTCCTCCGACAGCGCGGGGGTTCGGTGCACGTCGGGCGCCGCGGCGTGCGTCGCTTTTCCGGCGGCCGCACGCTGGGCGCGATCACGTCGGGTGGCGTCGGCGCCTCGAGGGTCGGCGCTCGCGCCGCCGCCTTCGTCGAATCGGCCGTCCGCGATCGGCCGCAGCAGGTCCGCGAGCCGGTTGAACGACAACTGCGAGAGCGTGCCGATGTCGACGCCGGCGAAGGTCACCGACAGCGCCTCGCGCTTGAGCCGTTTGCCATCGCAGACCGGGCACAGCGTGCCGGTGAGGAACCGCGCCACGCGCCGCTTCATCAGCGCGCTCTGCGTGGTCGCGAAGGTGTGCAGGACGTAGCGCCGCGCACCCATGAACGTGCCCATGTACGCGGGCTCGGTCCTGCGCTTGAGCGCGGCACGCGTCTCGGCCGGCGTGAAGCCCGGATACACCGGCACGCTCGGCGCTTCCTCGGTGAAGAGGATCCAGTCGCGGTCCTTCTTCGGCAGGTCCTTCCAGGGACGGTCGACGTCGTAGCCGAGCGTCACCAGGATGTCGCGCAGGTTCTGTCCGTGCCACGCGGGCGGCCACGAGGCGATCGCCTTCTCGCGGATGGACAAGGTCGGGTCCGGCACCATCGAGTCCTCGGTGACGTCGTAGACGTGGCCGAGGCCGTGGCAGTGCGGGCAGGCGCCCTGCGGCGTGTTCGCGGAGAAGTCCTCCGCGTAGAGCATCGCCTGCCCCGGCGGATACGTGCCGGCGCGGGAGTACATCATCCGCACCAGGCTCGATAGCGTCGTGACGCTGCCCACGGTGGACCGTGCACTCGCGGTGCCGCGTTGCTGCTGCAGCGCGACGGCGGGCGGCAGGCCTTCGATCGAATCGACGTCGGGCACGCCGACCTGGTCGATCAGGCGGCGCGCGTACGGCGCCACCGATTCGAAGTAGCGGCGCTGCGCCTCCGCGTACAGCGTGCCGAACGCGAGCGAGGACTTGCCCGAGCCCGAGACGCCGGAGAACACGACGAGCGCGTCGCGTGGAATGTCGACATCGACGTCGCGCAGGTTGTGCTCGCGCGCGCCGCGCACGCGCACGAAGGCATCGCGGGGCGTGCGGTCACCGGGGGTGTCGGCGGAGCGGGCGTCGCGTCTCATGCAGTCCTCGGGGAAAGCGGCTGAATTGGACGCCGCCGGCAGCGGTGACCGGGTGAAGGGTGCATCTGCTCTAATGCCGCCACCTTACGATTCGCCCGCCCGATGCGCCCGCCGGCACGCCTCGTCCTCTTCCTCGCCGCCCTGCTCGCCGCGCTGCCGGCGATCGCCGGTGCGCCGCTGACCGTCTTCGCGGCGGCGAGCCTGAAGGAGACGCTGGACGAGGCCGGTGCGCTCTATGCGCGGACGCAGGGCACGGCCGTGCGCACCTCCTACGCCGCGAGTCCCGCGCTCGCGCGCCAGATCGACGCCGGTGCACCGGCCGATGTCTTCGTGTCCGCCGACCGGGACTGGATGGACTACCTGCAGGCGCGTGGCCGGATCGAAGGGCGCACGCGTGGCGACATCGCGGGAAATGCGCTGGTACTGGTGGCGCCCGCGCAGGCCGAGATGCCCGAGGTCCGGCTTTCGCGTGGCGTGGACCTCCGATCGCGGCTCGGTGCGGATGGCCGCCTTGCGCTCGCGCTCACGGCGAGCGTTCCGGCGGGGCGCTATGCGCGTTCGGCGCTCCAGACCCTCGGCGCGTGGGACCGCGTGCGCCCGCGCGTCGTCGAAGCGGAAAACGTCCGTGCGGCGCTGCGCCTCGTCGCACGCGGCGAGGCCGCGCTCGGCGTGGTGTACGCGAGCGATGCGCAGGCGGAACCGGGCGTGCGCGTGGTCGGACGATTCCCGGCGTCGAGCCACCCCCGCATCGTGTACCCGGCGGCACGCGTCGCCGCGAGCCGGCATCCACGGGCGGCCGCGTTCGTCGCCTGGCTGCGCACGCCGTCCGCGCAGGCGGTGTTCCGGCGCCACGGCTTCCTGCCGCCCGGTTGACGATGCTCGGGCCCGAGGAGACGACCGCGATCCTGCTCAGCCTGAAGGTCGGGGCGTTCGCGATGCTGCTCGGCCTGCCGGCCGCCATCGCCGTGGGTTGGCTGCTCGCGCGTCGACGCTTCCCGGGGCGGCTTCTCCTGGACGTGCTGGTGCACCTGCCGCTGGTGCTGCCGCCGGTGGTGACCGGCTACGGCCTGCTGCTCGCCTTCGGACGGCAGGGTGCCGTCGGCGCGTGGCTGCACGACGTTTTCGGCATCGACTTCGCCTTTCGCTGGACCGGCGCGGCACTCGCCGGGGCAGTGATGGGCTTTCCGCTCATGGTGCGGGCGATCCGGCTGTCGATCGAGTCGGTCGACGCGCGCCTCGAGAACGCGGCGGCCACGCTCGGTGCGTCGCCGCGTCGCGTCTTCACGACAGTGACGTTGCCGCTGGCGTGGCCCGGCATCGTCGCGGGCGCCGTGCTCGGCTTTGCGCGCGCGGTGGGCGAGTTCGGCGCGACGATCACCTTCGTGTCGAGCATTCCCGGCGAGACGCAGACGCTCGCGTCCGCGATCTACGGGTTGCTGCAGGTGCCGGGCGGCGAGGATCGGGTGCTGCGGCTGTGCCTGGTGTCGGTCGCACTGTCGTTCCTCGCGCTGCTCGTCGCTGAAGGACTGGCGCAGCGCCAGCGTCGCGAGGTCGCGACGTGAGCACGCCGTTGCATCGCATCGACGTCGCGATCCGCCGCGGCAGCTTCGAGCGGCAGGTCCGGATCGGGAGCGATGCCCGCGTGCTGGCGCTGGTGGGCGCCTCGGGCAGCGGCAAGACGTCGCTGCTGCACGCAGTCGCCGGCCTGCTGCGGCCGGTGCACGGCCGGATCGCGATCGGCGAGGAGACGTTGTTCGACAGTGCGCGGGGCATCGACGTGCCGGCCCACCGTCGTCGCATCGGCTACGTCTTCCAGGACGGGCGCCTGCTGCCGCATCTGGACGTGCGACGGAACCTGCTCTACGGCGCACCGGCGTCCGGCGGGCCACATCCGTTTGTGTTCGACGACGTCGTCGCCCTGCTCGCGCTGGACGGGCTGCTCGCGCGCCGGACCACGGGCCTCTCCGGCGGCGAAGTGCAACGCATCGCGCTCGGCCGCGCCCTGCTCTCCCAGCCCAGGCTGCTGCTGCTCGACGAACCGCTCGCGATGCTCGATGCGGATCGGCGCGAGGAACTGCTGCCCTACCTGCAGCGCGTGCGCGACGAGAGCGGGCTGCCGATGATCTACGTGAGCCACGTCGCCGACGAGGTCGCCCGCATCGCCGGCGACGTGCATCGCATCGCGCCCTAGCGCCGGGCGCTCCGCGAGACGATGAAGCCGAGCGCGGCGAGCGCCGCCACGACCAGGACGCCGACGATCAGCCGCTCCTCGAACAACGCGCCGAGCATGCTGCAGCCGGAACAGGCGAGCGCGGGCACGAGTGCCGCGGCGGGGCGCAGGCGGCGGAGGCTGAGGCGTTCCTGGCGCATGGTCGGCTCCTTCGAAGCGGGCAGCGTAGCGCGAGGGCGTTAGCCCCGGGTCGCCATCGCCGGCGCGCGCCGGAACCGGCTAACCTGCGGGTCGAGCCCGAACGCAACGGTCCCATGTCGCCGATGTCCCGATCCAGCGCGGCCGTCCTCCTCGGCCTGGCCCTGTTCGTCGTCCTCGCCGCGGTGGGCTTCGTCACCATCGGTTCCGTCCAGGAGGCCAGCCAGGCCCGCGACCGCGCGCGCGATGCGCTGCTGACCGGCACCCGCCTGCTCTCTTCGGTGCTCGAGGTGGAAACCGGCCAGCGCGGCTATGTGCTCACCGGCGACCCCAGCTACCTCGCGCCGTACTACGACGGCATCCGCGAGGCGCCGCAGCTGGTGGAGCGCTTCCGCAGGCAGGTCGCCCACATGCCCGAGCTGCAGACGCTCGCGATGCGCATCGAGGCGAACGTCGCGCGCCGTATCGACATCTCCCAGCGCGTGGTCGCCGAGCGCCACGATGCGGGCGGCGACGCCGCCTTCCGCCTTGCGGTGAAACTCGCCGGCCGCAACGTCACCCAGGCTCTGCGCTCCGACATGGCCAATGTCGATGCACGGCTCGAAGCGTCGATCCAGCGCTGGGATCGACGCGCGACGGGCATCAGCCGCGAGGCGCGCTGGGCCGCGATCGCGCTCACGCTGCTCGGCACCGTGCTGATCCTCGCGAGCGTGATCGTGCTCGAGCGCGAGCACGACCGTCGCCATGAGGCGGAAGTGGCGCTGCAGGACGCGAACGCACGCCTGGAAGCGCGCGTGCTGGAGCGCACGGCGGAACTCGAGCAGGCGCGCCGCCAGTTGCAGACCTTCGCGCGCCGACTCGATCGCCAGGTCGAGAGCGAACGCCGGCGCCTCGCCCGCGAAGTGCACGACCAGCTCGGGCAGGTCTTCACCGCACTCAAGCTCACGCTCACGCATACCGCGTCGAAGCATCCGCAGGCCGCCGAGCCGCTGGCGCAGGCGATCACGCTGCTGGACGAAGGCGTCGTCACCGCGCGCCGCATCGCCAGCGAGCTGCGCCCGCCGCTGCTCGACGACCTCGGCCTGGGGCCGGCCATCGATCATCGCGGGCAGCGCTTCCTCGAGGAAACGGGCGTCGCCTGCGACGTCGACGTGCACGAGACCGACGGACTCAGCGCCGAGCAGTCCGTCCAGCTGTTCCGCATCGTGCAGGAGTCGCTGACGAACGTCGCGCGCCACGCCGCGGCCTCGCGCGTGCGCATCGAAGGCCGCGTGGACGGCGCCATGTACCGCCTGAGCGTGGAGGACAACGGCCGCGGCATGGCCGAGCCACGCCCGTCCTCGCTGGGCATGCTCAGCATCCTCGAGCGCACACTGCTGTCCGGCGGCGCACTCGTGGTGGATTCCGTGCCCGGCCGGGGCACCCGCATCGAAGTCCGCCTGCCCGTGCTGGCGCAAGGAGAGACCGCATGAAGCTGCTGATGATCGAGGACCACCCGGTGATGCGCTTCGGCGTGCGCCAGTTGGTGCAGCAGCAGTGGCCGACCTGCGAATTCGTCGAGGCGCCGACACTCCAGGCGGGCGTCGAACACGCACGCCACGCGGCCTGGGACCTCATCCTGCTCGACCTGTCGCTGCCCGATTCCAACGGCATCGAGGGGCTCGTGCGCCTGCGGCGCGTGGTGCCGTCGATCCCGGTCCTCGTGCTGAGCATGCACAACGAGTCGGCGTACGCCGCCCGCGCGCTGCAGTCGGGCGCGTCCGGCTATGTGACCAAGGAGCACGCCACGACGGAGTTGCTCACCGCGATCGACCGCGTCGTGCGCGGCGGCCGCTACCTCACGCCGTCGCTGGCCGAACGGCTCGTGGGCCTGCTCGCCGGCGAACGCGCTCCCACGCTGCCGCACGAAGCGCTGAGCACGCAGGAATACCGCGTGCTCCTGCTCATCGCGAGCGGAAAGGCCGCGGGCGAGATCGCCGAGACCATGCACCTGTCGGTGAAGACCGTGGGCACCTATCGCGCGCGGATCATCGAGAAGACGGGCCTGTCGAGCACCGCCGAGATGGCCCGCTACTGCGTGCAGCACGGTCTCCTCGTCGATGCCTGACCGCCGTCAGCGCCAGCCCGCGGCCTGCGCCGCGCGTTCCTGCGCGGCATCGAACGCATCGCCCTGCATGCGCGCCTCGATCGCCGCGCCCAGCTCGGGTGGCAGGCCGCTCGCCGCCTGGCGCAGGTCCTCCGTCGTCCCCGTCGGCTGACGGCTGACCACCGGCAGGACCCAGCGGTCCCCGTCGCGACAGGCGAGGCCCGCCAGCCCCGTATCGCGGGTCGCGAAGCTGCGGCAGACGCGGCCGTCCACGGCCCGGAAGGTGAGCCCGACCGCGACGCGGGACCCTGCGTCGGGCGTGGACGCCAGGAGCGTATCGAGGCTCGCGTCCAGCGTGCCGCGCGCGACGAGGTCGGCGCCCTGCGTCGCGACGTCGCCACCCGGCATGCGCCACCAGCCCACCAGCGCGGCGGCTGCGACGGACGCCGCGAGCGCGATCGCCGGGGCGCGCCACCGCGCCCGTGCCGGGCGTGGGCGCATCGGGACGACGCGCGAATCGTTGTCCGCCTCGGCGGAGCGTTGCAGCAGGTCGAGCAGGCGCGCCGGTGGCGGCTCCGCCAGCACGGGATCGTACGCGCCGCGCAGCGTCGCGCGCAGGCGGCGTTCGCGCTCGACGCGGGCCGCGACCAGCACGTCGGCGGCCATCGCCGCCTCGATGCGCGCGGCATCCTCGCCGACGAGTTCGCCGTCGACAAAGGCCTGCACGTCCTGATCCGAAATCTTCATGTCGATTCGCCGAGTTCCTGCTGGAGGGCGGCGCGTGCCCGCGCCAGTCGACTGGTGACGGTGCCGACCGGCACGGCGAGCACGTCGGCCGCCTCCCGGTACGACAGGCCCTCCACCAGCACGAGGGCCACCACTTCGCGTTGCTCCACCGGCAGTGTCGCCATGGCAGTCGCCACCGACATCGCATCGGACTGCCGCTCGATCGCCGCCTCGCCGATGCCTTCGCCCGCTTCCTCGGGAGCAAAGATCTTCGACCGGCGGGACCGCGCGCGCAGCTCGTCGAGCCAGGCATTGCGGACGATGCCGAACACCCATGCGTCGAGCCGCGCGTCGGGCCGCCACTGGTCCGCACGCATCAGCGCACGCTCCAGCGCGATCTGCACCAGGTCGTCCGCATCCGGGGCGTGGCCGGTCAGCGTCCGCGCCAGGCGACGCAGTCGCGGCAGCAGATCGGTCAGGCCCTGGCGGATGTCGACGGTCTGATTCACGCGTTCACAGGCTCTACGTCTGGAGAGCCCGTTTCCTTCCCGCGGTGTCGCGGACGCGGTAACCGGGCATAAAGCGGGCCGATGCTAGCATCCGGCCCGCTTCGTCCCCGGGGACCATCCATGCGTGCTTTCCTGCTCGCCGCACTCGCGTTGCTGGGCCTGTCGACGCCGCTTCAGCCGCTGCCGGCGCAGGGGCTCGGCGGTGCATTGCAGGGCCTGCCCGCACTGCCGTCCGCGCCCCTCGGCATCGGGCGCGTGCTCGATGCACCGCCGCTGCGGGGCGTGCTGGAGGACGTGCGCCGCCTGCAGGTGCAGGACCTCGTGCGCACCGAGCGCGCACGCGTGGACGTCGATGCGCGCGGCGCACCGGTGCTGCGCTACGAATACCTGGTGGTCGCGCCCGACGCGCCACTGCTCGCGGCCGTGGCCGGTGCGGGGTTCGACGTGGTGCGCCACACCGACGAGGGCCGCGAGCTCGGGTTGGACATCGTCGTGCTCCACGATCGTCTGCGCCGCGACGCGCGACGCGCGATGCGCGACCTGCAGGCCGCCGCCCCCGGCGCCGAATTCGCCTACCAGCACGTGTACCTGCCGGCCGGCATCGCGACGGGGCCGACCGATGCGTCGCCGTCCGCGCCGTCGTCCGCACGCGTCGGGCTGATCGACGGTGGCGTCGACGCCTCCGTGCCGGCGCTCGCGGGCGTCCGCGTGCTGCGTTCGGGCTGCGAGGGCCGCACCGTGCCGCAGGCGCACGGCACCGCCGTCGCCGTGCGCCTTTCGGGCGGCACGCGCGACACGCTCTACGCGGCCGACCTGTGGTGCGGCGATCGCGTGGGCCGCGCGACGCTCGGGCTCGTCGAAGCGCTGTCGTGGATGGCACGCGAGCGCGTGCCCGTGATCAACGTCAGCCTGGTGGGCCCGGACAACCCCGTGCTGGCGCGCGCAGTGCGCGCGATGGTTGCGCGCGGCCATGTCATCGTCGCCGCGGTCGGCAACGACGGGCCCGCCGCGCCACCGCTCTACCCCGCCGCGTATGCCGGCGTGATCGGCGTCAGCGGCGTCGACGCGCGCCTGCGCGTGCTGCCCGAGTCGGCGAGCGGGCCGCAGGTGGATTTCAGCGCGGCCGGCGTGGTCGACGGGCGCCTGCGCGGGACGTCGTTCGCCGCACCGCTGGTCGCGCGCGTCGCGGCGCGTGCGGTCGATGCGCCGTCGCCGGACGCCGCCGCCGCCGCGCAGCGCGCGCTCGTCGCGCATTCGCGCGATCTCGGCACGCCCGGCCGCGACCCCCGGTACGGCGACGGCTTCGTCGCCGCTTTCTGAACGTTTTCCGAACCGATCCGCTCCCGTCGGGAAGGATCGCGGGGCGCGCTTCGTAGAGCCAGCAGACACCGCGGATGGTCCGCGGCACTGGAGATACGAACATGCGCAGCACCCTTCTTGTCTCGACCCTCCTCGCCTCCGCCCTGGCGGTCGCGCTTCCGGCGCAGGCCCAGCTGCTCGGCGGCGGCGGCGCGATCGGCGGCGGCCTGACCGGCGGCATCGGTGGCGCCGTCAACAGCACGATGGGCCGCGTCGGCGGCAACGTCGGCGGCATGGTCAACGCGCGTGCCACCGGCGCGACGGACGCCCTCGGCCGCGTCGACGCGGCGCGCCAGCGCGCCACCGAGCGCGCGCAGCGCGTCGCGCAGCGGGCGACCGCAGCGGGCAACGGCATCGTCGACCGTGCGGTCGCCACCATGGGTTCGGCCAGCGGCATGGCGTCGGGCAGTGCGACGGGCGCGGGCTCGATCGACGTTTCGCGTGACGGCGTTTCGGCCGGCGGCGCGGGCTCGGCGCAGGGCACGCTCGACGCGGCGGGGACCGTGAACCACGGGCTGGAAACCGCGCGCGATCGCGCCTCCACGGCGGGCCAGCGGGGCCTCGACGTCGCCACCGGCGTCGTCGCGAACGGCCGCGCCGCGGCCACCACGGCCGCGTCCGGTGCGACCGGCCAGCTCCGACGCGGCGTGGATGTCGCCGGCACGGCCGCAGCCGATGCGCGGGGCAGCGTCGAGGGTTCGGCGCGCGGCATGGCCCAGCGTGCCCAAGGCAGCGCCGATGGCGTGCTGCAGGGCGGTGCCTCCGGCAGCGGCGCCGGCTCGACCTCCGGCGATCTGAGCGGCGATGGCGCCACCGCAGGCGGCAACGGCAACGGCAAGGCGCGTGCGAATGGGGCTGCCGAGGCGAATGCCCGCGTTTCGCGCGACGGCGCCTCGGCGGACGCCTCCGCGAGCGGCCGCGCCCACGCCCGCGGCTCGCGCAACGACGACTGATCGCCGCATACACGGCACCGCGCCCTGGAGCCCCCCAGCGCGGGGAGTTCCGAGCGTCGCGATGACGGGCTGGCGTCCGCCGTCGCCCGGCGCGTTCCTCCCGTTTCCAGCGACCGGTCGCCGACCGGTCCACCGGACTTCCCGCATGAAGACCACCCTGCTTCTGGCCGCCTTCGCCTGCGCCGCTCCGCTCGCGCATGCGGCGGACCATCGCTTCAACGTCGGCACGGGCGTCGAGGCCTCGTCCGGCAAATACGGCACGTCCTCCACGACGCGCATCGTGTCGGTGCCGCTCAGCGCGGGCTACACGCGCGGGAAGTGGTCGCTCAAGGCGAGCGTGCCGTGGCTGCGCGTCGACGGCGATGCGAACGTCGTGCCGGGCCTCGGCAGCGTACCGAACTCCAATCCGCTCGGCCGTGGCCGCACTGGCATTCCGATCCTCGACGGACCGCAGGCGCCCGGCACGCCCGCGGCTGCGCAACGGGGACGCGCATCCGGCGTCGGCGACCTGCGCCTGGCCAGCACCTACACCATCGGCGGCGACAATGCCGGCGTGGGCCTCACCGCGAACGCGAAGATCGCCACGGCCAACCAGGACAAGGGGCTCGGTACCGGCGCGAACGACTACGGTGCCGCGCTCGACGCGTACCGCAACGTCGGGTCGACGACACTGTTCGGCGGCGTGGGCTACACGCGCTTGGGGCAGTCGCGTTACATCGACGTCGAGTCCGCCGCGAACGCGAACGCGGGCGTGAGCGTCGCCGCGGGGCGCGGACGCGTCGGCGTGCAGTACGACTGGCGCGAAGCCGTGGCGCGCACCAGCGAAGCGCGCCGCGATGCCACCGGCTTCTACAGTCGACCGGTGGGTGGCGCGAGCGAAGTGCAGGTCTACGCGTCGAAGGGCGTCGGCGACGGCAGCCCGGACTGGACCGCCGGCGTCGGGTTCAACGTGGGCTTCTGAGGATTTCCGGCGTCGGCCGCGCGCGCCTGGTGCCGCGTGGATCCCGGAAACGAAAAGCCCCCGCATCGCGGGGGCTTTTTTTGTCGCTCGCGCCGGCTCAGGCGAACGGATCCTCGAGCACGATGGTGGCGTCGCGGTCAGGGCCGGTCGAGACGATCGCGATCGGGCACCCGGCGAGTTCCTCGAGCGAGCGCAGGTACGCACGCGCGGCCGCCGGCAGCTTGTCCCCGGGGGTGAGCACGCTGAGGCGGTTCTTCACGTCCTGCAGGACGTTCAGCACGAGATGGTGC
>NZ_BAAGAB020000034.1:0-28493 GCF_047159895.1 Lysobacter xanthus | reverse complement strand
TCCTTCAGGCGCTTGGCATCCGGCACGCTCATGCCGCCGAACTTGCTGCGCCACAGGTAGTACGAGGCTTCGCTGAAGCCGTGCCGGCGGCACAGCTCCTTGACCGGCACGCCGGCTTCCGCCTCACGCAGGAAGCCGATGATCTGTTCTTCGGAAAAGCGCTTCTTCACGTCCAATCTCCTTGCTGTCAGGGATTGGACTCCAGATCGGCGTGCTACTCAAAACCGGGGGGACGTCGAATCGCCGCTTTCGCGAGGGTCTGTCGGGCTCTGAGGTCTTCATCGATCATTGGGCAATGCCTGACCTGAAGCTCCGTCGGATCCCCGGTACCACAGCGGCCCGATGTGCGACGCGGCGAGCCACTCCGGGGGTTTACCCGAATCGTAGACGGTGACGTCCACGGGGAGGCGAGGTACCTGCGGGCACGCGACCAAGGCGACTCCAACTGCCCTCGCGGCTTGCTCCGAGTGCAACTGGCTCACGGCGAGGCCAATGAGCAAGCCTGACGTGCGCTGCGGCTCTTCGCGCACGACCTCGACTAGATGAACCTCGCTGATCGCCTTAAACGACGTGGCGGCGCGCACAGCGGCCTCGCCGATCCACGCATCTTCCGGTCTGGCTGCCCTGACGACTGCTGGATCCCCGGCGTCGTGCCGTTGAACGATCGGCATGCAGCCATCGCGGAGGAGTGTCGCGATTTCCTCTGGATAAAGTGTGCAAGTGACGTCATTCGGGTCCAGCATCCATGTGGCGCCCGGCGCTGACTCGAACAGTTCTCGCCCCACCACGGCGACTACCCTTACAGCGCCTTGTGCTGCGGCATTTGCTTTGACGTCGTCGCTGAAGACCGGAATCACAGTGATTCCGTCCGGTCGCGTGAAGCAGATCAGTCGCACTTTTCCGCTGTCGTCCGAGAGCGGCAGGTGGACGTACAGGATGGCCGTCAGCAGCGCCTGGAAGAACGCAGGCTCCTCCATGGGATTCTCGATCGCGCGCGCCTGCAGGCGCGCCAGCTGCTCAGGGGTCGTCATATCCTAAGTATTACGCAGGATGAGCCTGCAAGCACAGGGCGGACTCGTGGCGCCGGGTGTGCAAGGACAGACGACCTCGCTGGCACTCGGCCAACGTCGCCTTCCCGATGCAGCCAACGATAGAGCGCTGGCAACACGGTGAGCGCGAGGAGCCTTGAGAACGCGACGCCGCCCACCACGAAGGTCGGGAGGGGACGTTGGACCTCCGAACCGACCCCGACATTCACCCACGAACCCTAACTCGGCGACGCCACTAGTGCTGTCATCAACACAGTGGCTATACGCCATGCAGTGACCATTTTTAGATGCCGAGCTCGTTCAACTCCATCGATTTGCCGCCTGATAAGGGGATTTCGCAGAAAAAGCGCCGCGCAGCGGACCGCCAGGGGCTGCAAGCCGGCGGCGCTCGGAAAGATCGCGCGGTGTTATGGAAATAGTCCCTGCGCATGCGCCGTTCGACACGTCGGCCATTTCCAAGGCCGTTGTGAGAACCCTGTTCCACAGCCTGTGGACCGTGCGCCACGAGAATGAGCGGCCGCGCTCCCCAGCCACTGCACGCGGGGCGGCGAACCGGTCAGGCAGATGCTAGGGTCAGCTTCGAGTGCTGACGGCATGGCCCGCGGAGGCGGACGCCGGCCCCGGAGCACCCCGACATTCGCCCAACCGCGAATTCGATATGGTCTAGTTGGGCTCTCTAAACGTACGCCATGCGCATCCTTGTCGCCGAAGACAATCACGCTCTGGTCGCCAGCGTCTTCGAGTATTTCGAAGCACGCGGCCACGCGTTGGACGCGGCCCCCGATGGCGCGACTGCGCTCTATCTTCTGGGAGAAAACGACTACGACGCTCTGGTCGTTGACTGGGGCCTGCCGCGGGTGGACGGCATGGCGGTCGTTCAGCGCTACCGCAACGATCATGGGAAAGGTCTGCCGATCCTGATGCTGACCGCACGCGTCGAGCTGGAAGACAAACTCCAAGGCTTTCGGTGCGGGGTGAACGACTACCTCACCAAGCCTTTTGCGATGCCTGAACTGGAAGCGCGCCTGCTCGCGCTTCTGGACCGACCGGGGGTCTCCACGGCAACCCGGGTTCTGCGCGTGGAGGATCTGCAATTCAATTTGGCAACCCATGAGGTTTTTCGGGCTGGCCAACCCATCCGACTGTACCGCGCTTGCCGCAAGCTGTTGGAAGTGCTCATGCGTGCGTCTCCCGCAGTCGTCCCGCGGGAGGCCTTGGCCTACGCTCTATGGGGTGACGCACCGCCGGACACGGATCTTCTGCGCTCTCACATGTACGAGCTACGACGCGCGATTGATGGACCGTGCACCTCGAAGTTGATTCACACCGTTCCTCGCGAGGGCTACCGACTGGCTGCACGCGATGGCTGAGGCGCGTGGGCTACGGTGGCGAATCGCGAGCGGCCTGTTTGCCTATTGCGTTCTGTTAGGCGCGGCGCTTCTGTACGCAGGTTACCTCACGAACGAAAAAATCGAACACGTCGTTTGGCGATCACTCCTGGACGCTGAGGCGAACCGTTTTCTCGCCCACCTCCGAAGCGATCCCCGGTACCCGCTACCCCGTGGCGGCACGCTTCACGCCTACTTGGTGACACGTACCGAGCGCGGGGATCTTCCCGCCGGACTCGACCAGCTCGGACCGGGTTTCCACAACGACGTGCCGCTCGCCGGCCACGAGGCGTCGGCCTTGGTCCGGGCACTGCCCGACGGGCGCTGGCTGGTACTGGCCGTCGACGCTGACCTCGTCGAACGCAACGAGAAGCGACTGCTTGGCTGGAGCCTTCTCGGTGCTCTGCTGGGCGTCGGCGTGCTCCTCGCCGCAGTCCACGGTTTGACTTCGCGACTGTTGCGGCCGATCACTCGGCTCATACGGGGAATCGACTCCTTGCGGCCCGAGCGTACCGGAAGCCGCCTCATTGTGGCGGACGACGCGCCCAAAGAAGTGGCCATTATCAGCGACTCGGTCAACCGGCACCTCGAACGGATAGAGGGCTTCATCGACCGCGAACGCGAATTTATCGACATGATGAGTCACGAGCTGCGCACCCCACTCGCTGCGTTGCGAGGTGCGGTCGACGTACTGGAGGCGCGGCCCGCCTCGCCGCCGGAGGTGGTTCGCGTTGCCGCGCGCATGCGAGAGACGCTGGTCGGCAGCGAGCAACTGGTCGAGACGCTCCTGCTGCTCGCCCGCGAACCCACGCGGATCCGACAGCACGCGGAAGTGTTCGATCTCCGAGCAATGGTGGCCGATATCGTCGAGGCGCATGCTTCGCTGGCACGCGACAGGGGCATCTCTGTTGAACTTGAGTCGGGCGCGCCCCTTGCCGTCACGGCAGCGCCGCGTGCGGTCGAGATTGCAGTGGCCAATCTTCTGCGCAATGCGATCGAGCATGGCGCAGGCAGTGTGCGTGTCCGCGCGGCGCCCGACGCCGTCATCGAGATCGCCGCCCGCGCCGCTGCGACGACCCCGCGTGAAGTTGCGCGCTTGTACAGCGCAGCTGCCCGCGACGGTCGTACGCGGCAGTCGGGTATCGGGCTCGCGCTCATCGCGCGTCTCTGCCAGCACATGCACTGGCGTCTGGATATTGCGCCAGGCGCGGACGGTGCGACCGTAACGCGGCTGCATATCGCCGGATGACACGGATTCTGGCGCGGGCGCCGTCGCTCGCGCAGGTCCGACAAGCATCCGACACCGGCGCCGCTACCGTGCGCGGCCATGGTCCCTGTCCCACCCGCGCGCGACCCCCTCACGGGTCCGATCCTATCGGTCCTTGTCCCCGTCTATGACGAGGCGGACGTCCTGGTCGAGTTCCACGCACGCCTTGCGGCGGTGTTGGACGTACTTAGCATGTCGGCTGAAGTCATCTATGTCGACGACGGCAGCCGTGACGGAAGCGCCGGTCTCATCGCCACCCTGAGCATGTCCGACCCGCGCATCGGAGCGGTGCGCCTGTCACGCAACTTCGGCAAGGAAGTGGCATTGGCAGCCGGGCTCGACCACGTCCGAGGCGAAGCGGTCGTTGTCATCGACGCCGACCTGCAGGACCCGCCTGAGCTCATTCCCGCAATGGTGAGCGCGTGGCGCGCCGGTGCGGATCAGGTGGAGATGAAGCGCAGGTCGCGCGCCGGGGAGACGCTGACGAAGCGATGGACCGCGTTTGCGTTCTACCGGGTCATGCGTCGCTTCACCAGGGTCGACATGACGCCCGACGTCGGCGACTTCCGGTTGATGAGCCGTCGCGCAGTCGTCGCGCTGCGCGCGTTGGGCGAACGCGCACGTTTCATGAAAGGCCTGTACGCGTGGATCGGCTTTGAGCGCGTGCAGCTCGAATACGACCGGGCGCCGCGCCATAGCGGGATCACCAAGTGGAGTTACGGCCGGCTGTGGGCACTCGCGATCGAAGGACTGACCTCATTCACCACCGCGCCGCTTCGACTCGCCAGTTACGTGGGCCTTCTCGTATCGCTCGCCGCCTTCGGTTATGGCGCGATCATCATTGCCAAGACGTTGGCATTCGGCGAGCGGGTGACCGGTTATCCGAGCCTGATGGTGGTACTGCTATTTCTTGGCGGTGCGCAGTTGCTGTGCATCGGCGTCCTCGGGGAGTATCTAGGTCGGATGTTCGTTGAGACCAAGCATCGGCCGCTGTACATCGTGGATCGCTTTGTGGCGCCGCGCGTGGGGGATGGGACGTGATTAGCCTACAGCGTCCACTTGTACTCCTTTCGACACTGCTGGGCTTTGCAGTTCTGGCGCGCGCGGCGAGCCTCGCGCTGTATCCGCTCACCGACACGACCGAAGCGCGCTATGCGGAGATCGGGCGTCGGATCGCAGCGACCGGCCACTGGCTGATGCCGGAATTGGCGGATGGGGTGCCATTCTGGGGCAAGCCGCCGCTCTCATTCTGGATGACGGCCGGTTCGTTCCAAACGTTCGGCGTGGGCGAATTTGCCGCGCGATTGCCGGCCTTCCTCGCGGTCGCGCTCGCGATCGCGCTTCTGGTTCGATTCCTGGCACCGTTCGGGACGCGCTTCATGCTGCAGGTCGCGGTCGTGAGCACAACGACAGCGATGGTATTTGTCTCAGCCGGTACCGTTGAAACCGATCCCGCGTTGTTCCTCGGTACGACGGTCTCGATGGTCGCATTCTGGCGCGCGGTCACCGGACGTGGACGTCTTTCGGGCTGGATCTTTTTCGTAGGCCTGGCCATCGCGCTGATGGCCAAGGGTCCCGTCGGGCTAGTCATCACCGCGATCGCCACGGGTGGGTGGACCCTCGTTTCGAAGCAATGGCGCGAGGTCTGGACCCGCATCCCGTGGATCTCCGGGGCCGCCCTGACGGCGGCGTTGACGTTGCCCTGGTATCTGGCAGCTGAGCACGTATCGCCCGGCTTCCTGCACTACTTCATCGTGGGCGAGCACTGGCAACGATTTACGGTGCCCGGGTGGCAGGGCGACCGCTACGGCTCCGGGCACGCCTACCCGATCGGCACGATCTGGGCGTTCGCGCTGCTAGGCACGCTGCCCTGGTCGCCGTGGGTGCTGTGGCGGGTGTGGCGCGAGCCTGATCTCCGCGCGTGGCTCAGGCATGACGCGTTCGCCCGTTACCTGCTCGCGTGGCTTGTGGCACCTCTGCTGCTTTTCACCGCCGCGCGCAACATCCTGCCTGCCTACGTACTGCCAGGGCTCGGCGCGTTCGGCGTTCTGGCGGCGGCGTTGCTGTTCCGTCACAGGCCCTGCCCGCCCACCGGCCGCGTCGCCTGTCTCGCGCTTTTGATGCCGGTTGCACTGCTTGCGGCCTTAATCGGCTTGGGTCCCCGCATACAGGCCCATTCGCAGGAGACTGTGGTACTTGCCTACCGGCAAGACGCCGAGCGGTTCCTTCCGACCCTCATCTACTACGGGTCGCGCCCCTACTCCGGCGCCTTCTACTCGCGCGGCCGAGCGGAGCAGGTCGAGTCGGTCATCGGGCTGGAGCAACGCCTGAGCCAGCGCGGGATCGAGTATGTGGTCATGAAACCGGATGCGTTACGTCAGCTGCCGGGGCCGCTGCGCGGCGCATTGGTCCGGGTAAAGGCTCCAAGCGAGACTGGCCTGATCCTGCTTCGCGAAAGGGCGGACGACACCCTATACACCGTCCCGCTCGCGCCCGCGTCCACTTTAGGGAGTAGCCGCTAGATGCCATGGGGCCGCACAGGTAGGTCGGTCGGATCCACCGCGACGGCGCGCGGGCGCCTAGTCGTCGCCGCGCTGAGTTGTCTCGGGCTTGCCGGCTGCGTCTCCTACGCGCCGTTACCAATCGACGCCGGCGCGGCGCAGGCGCGCCTGACGGCGCGTCGTCTGGACGGGCCGGACGTCACGACCGCTTTGGAAAGCGTCGGCGTCTCGGAGCGTCCGATCAGCGACGTGGAGCGCCTCGCGTGGACCAGCGTTTACTACAGCCCTGAGGTACGCGCCGCGTACGCGCGATGGCAAGTGGCCCGCGCTGCCGCCATTACCGCAGGCGCCCGACCCAATCCCCAGCTCGACGTTTCGGCCGAGCGTGCCCGGTCCGGCGCCGAAGCCGCGCCGTGGACTCAAGGGCTGAGCGTCGGGCTTGCGATCGAGACCGCGGGAAAGCGTGCCGCGCGTATTGCGCAGGCCGTCGCCGATGCGGAACGCGCCCGTTTTGAGTTCCACGATGCCGCATGGGCGCAACGCGCGCGCGTGCTGGACGGGATGATCGGTCTGGACGCGACCACCGCGCCGCTCGAGGACACAGTGCGGATCCAGCGTGCTCGCGCTGTCCTCATGCAACGACGGGTTGAACTCGGGTTGTCCGCCGCACCCCAGCTCACGCGCTTGCGGCTCGACCAGCAGAGCGCCGAAACGCAGCTTGCCGAGGGGCTGCAACGGAACGCGGAGGCACGGACGGCCGTTGCAGCGGCGCTGGCGGTACCGGTCGAGGCCGTCCAAGGCGTTCGCGCGTCGCTAAGCCCAATGCCGGTGCCGTCCCCCGACGCATTGCCTGCGCTCGGCGTCCAGCGCCTTGCCCTCCTGTCACGCCCCGACCTCCTCGCCGCCCTCGCCGCGTACGACGCATCCGAAGCTGCGCTTCGCTTGGAGGTCGCACGCCAGTATCCCGATGTGATCGTCAGCCCGGGCCTGCTGTGGGACGCAGGCGTCGCCAAGTGGACGCTCGCCGCATCGCTGGTGGTGCCGCTTGTGGACCGGAATCGAGGTCCGATCGCGGAAGCCACGGCGCGCCGAGCCGCGGCGGGGGCCGAGGTCCTGAAGGCGCAGGCGGTCGCGCTGTCCGAGCTCGATCGCGCGCGGGCAACGTATACGGCGGCGTTCGCCGGCTGGCAGGCCAGCCGCGCGCGCGTCACCCAGGCCGAGCGCCTCCAGACGAGTGCGGAGCGCGCGCTGCGAGTCGGGACCGGCACACGCTCGGACGTGCTCGCCGCCGAATTCGAGGCGCGCCAGGCGCAGGTCGACGCCGAGCATTGGCGCACGGAAACGTTACGCGGCCTTGCCGCGATTGAATCGGCGCAGCGCCACGCCATTTTTGCACCGCCGTTCGACCTTGAACGGCTCGA
This sequence comes from Lysobacter xanthus, assembly GCF_047159895.1. NCBI lineage: Bacteria > Pseudomonadati > Pseudomonadota > Gammaproteobacteria > Lysobacterales > Lysobacteraceae > Lysobacter > Lysobacter xanthus. The sequence continues at coordinate 20,867 of NZ_BAAGAB020000034.1, read as the reverse complement.
TACCTTCCCCCTTGCCGAGGCTGTTTCGCATGACTAGGACGTCTTGGCTGGCCATCGCCGCCATCGTGGTCGCCGCAGTGCTCGTGTTCGGCTACCTGCGCGGACGGCGCGAGCAGGCCGCGGAAGCCAAGACCGAAGCGGCGCTGGTCGTCGATCGCAAGGCCACCGTGGAGGGTGTTCCGACCCTAGTGCTCACGGCCGCCGAGCAAACTGCCGCAGGCGTGGTCGTCGCGCGGCCGGCGCAAGCGAGCGTGCGCGACACTACGTCGGCGGTGGCCGTTGTCGTCTCAGCCGCGGATCTAAGCGCGCTGCGGGCTGAGCTCGGCCGTACGCGTGCCGAGCTCGCGTCGGCGCGCGCAAAGGCGGCAGCGTCCGCTGCGCAGGCCGCGCGCCTTCGTACGTTGCGCGTCGAAGCCCAGGACGCGTCGCTGACGGAGGTGCAGGCAGTGGAGGCGACGCTCGCTGCCGACCGCGCGGCTGCCGATGCCGCGCAGTCCGCATTGCGCAGTGCCGAGGAGGCCGCAACCCTCAAATGGGGTGCCGAGCTCGCGCGTGCGGTCTCACTGGACACCACATTATTCCGTCGCATCGCAGACGGACGCGACGCGCTGCTGCAGGTCACGCTCCCCTCGGGCGTCGCCGCACCGACCCTGCCGCCAACGCTCGCGGTCGGGGCCAGCGGGGTAAGCACCACCGCGCGCCTGCTCGGACGCGCGGCCCAGTCGGATCCGCGGCTCCAGGGCAGCAGCTTTTACTACGTCGCACCCAATGCAGATTTGCGCACCGGCGCGGCCGTCACCGTGGAGTTGCCCACCGGGCATAGTTTGCGCGGGGGCGTCCTCCCTGCGAGCGCCGTGGTGTCCTGGCAGGGGCGGCACTGGGCGTACACCCGGCGCGATGCGACCCATTTTGTGCGACGCCTGCTGCCTGAGAATGCAGCCCTGGCTGACGGCTGGGTGGTGCCCGCCGGTTTCGCCGGCGACCAGCCAGTGGTCGTGCAGGGCGCAGAGCTGATGCTTTCGGAAGAGTTGCGCGCCTCTCTGCAGGGAGACGAGGAGTGACACCGCGGCATGGGCTGCTGGCCGGACTCATCGGGTTTTCGCTGCGTTACCGCGTTGTCACTCTCGCGCTGGCTGCACTGCTCGTCGTGCTGGGCGGAGTGTCGCTGGCGCGCAGCACCTACGATGTCTTTCCGGAGTTTGCCCCCCCACAAGCGTCCATCCAGACCGAAGCACCCGGCCTCAGTCCCGAGCAGGTCGAGCTGCTGGTGACGCAACCGCTTGAGAACGCCATCAACGGCATGCCGGGCCTTGAATCGTTGCGGTCGCAGTCGATCCAAGGGCTGTCGGTCATCGTGGCGACGTTTGCGCCCGGCACGGACGTCTATCAGGGTCGGCAGGCCATCACCGAGCGTTTGACGGCAGTCACGGGCGGCTTGCCCCAAGGTGTCGCGGCGCCCACCCTGTCGCCGCTGACATCGTCGACCAGCATGGTCCTCGCGATCGGCCTGACCTCGCCAACGCGCTCGTTGATGCAGCTTCGAACAGCGGCGGACTGGACACTGCGCCCTGCCCTGCTGGCGGTGCCCGGCGTCGCGAAAGTCAATGTGTTCGGCGGCGACGAACGGGAGTTCCAGATCCAGCTCGATCCGGACCGGCTCGTCCGCTACGACCTCAGCGTCGACGAGGTCGTCGACGCCGCTCAGCGCGCAACGGGCGTCCGAGGCGCCGGTTTCATCGAAACGCCCAACCAGCGACTTACGATCCGCACCGAGGGTCAGGCGCTCGGTACGGCGTTGCTCGCCTCCACGGTTGTCAAGCATTTGGAGGGAGGTAACGTCACGCTTGGCGACGTCGCTCGCGTAGTTGAGGCTGCCGCACCGGCTGCCGGTGCGGCCACGGTGAACGGGCGTCCCGGCGTGCAATTGCTTCTCTCGGAGCAGTACGGGGCGAATACGCTGCAGGTCACCGAACGCCTTGAGGCGGCGCTGGCGACGCTCGAGCCGGAGCTGAAGTCGCAGGATATTCGTCTCGACCGCGCGCTGTTCCGCCCGGCAAGCTTTATTTCGACCGCGACCGCCAACGTTCGCAACTCATTGCTCCTTGGCGGCGTGCTGGTGGTGATCGTGCTGTTCGTCTTCCTGGCGAATGTGCGAACCGCCCTGATTTCATTGGCGGCGATCCCGTTGTCCCTGCTCGCTGCGGTCACCGTGATGCACGCTCTGGGACTCAGTCTCAACACGATGACGCTGGGCGGACTCGCCATCTCCGTGGGCCTGCTGGTTGACGATGCAGTGATCGTGGTCGAGAACATCTACCGGCGACTTCAGGAGAACCAGGCCCTGGAGCGACCGCGCCGGCTGTTGCCGACCGTATTGGAAGCCGCGCTGGAAGTACGAAGCGCCGTCGTTTACGCGACGCTTGCCATCGCCTTGGTGTTCCTACCCGTGCTCACAATGTCCGGGGTGACCGGTCGGCTCTTCGGGCCGCTGGGCATCGCCTATCTGCTGGCCACCCTGGCCTCGCTCGTCGTGGCGCTGACCGTCACCCCGGCCCTCTGCCTTGCCCTGCTCGCACGCCGCTCGCTGAGGGACCATGAGCCGCGCCTCGTCCGGGCCCTGAAGGCGCGCTACGCGAGCGCCTTGACAGTGGTCGAGACCCGGTGGCGACGCGTGGTGATCGCCGTGGCCGTAGCTGCAGCGCTCGCGACCGCGACGGTTCCGCTGCTGAGCGGTGGCTTTCTACCGGAGCTTAAGGAAGGCCACTACATCGTTCACATGTCGCTCGTCCCGGGCGCTTCGCTCGACCAGTCCGTGCAGTTGGGCACGCGGGTGTCGCGGGCGCTGCGCGCCCTGCCCTTCGTGCGTTCCGTGGGTCAGCGTGCGGGCCGGGCTGAACTGGCCGACGACACATACGGCCCGAACTACAGCGAGATCGACGTCGCGCTCAAGCCGCTGAGCGGGGCCGAATCCGAAGCGGCTTTGGACCAGATGCGCGAGGTGCTCTCTCGTTTTCCCGGCGCCAACTTCAGCGCGAAGACGTTTCTGACCGAACGTGTCGAAGAGACGGTGTCGGGATACACGGCGGCCGTCTCAGTCAATATCTACGGGCGCGACCTCGACGCCCTCGATGCCGCTGCAGCGCAAGTCGGCCGCATTGCCACGGCCGTTCCGGGCGCGGCGGACGTGCAGGTCCAGTCGCCGCCGGGTGCGCCGGAACTCGTCGTGCGACTGCGGCCTGACGCGCTCGTGCGCTGGGGCCTGACACCGGGCGGCGTGCTTCAAGCGATCCAGACCGCATACTCCGGCGTCGATGCGGGCCAGGTCTATGAGGGCGAACGGGTCACCGACATCCGGGTGGTCCTCGACCCTGCCCGGCGATCGCGCGTCGCCGCGGTGGGGGCCCTTCCCGTCCGTGCGCCGTCGGGTGCGTTTGTGCCCCTGCGCGAGCTCGCCGACGTGTACGAGGCCTCCGGACGCTACGTCGTGTTGCACCAAGGTGCGCGCCGAGTGCAGACAGTCACGTTGAACGTAACGGGGCGTACGGTCACCGATGTCGTCGCCGACCTGCATGTGCAGCTCGGCCGGCTGCAGCTTCCTTCAGGGAGCTACGTGGACATCGGGGGCACCGCCCAGGCGCAGGCGCAAAGCGTCCGCGATCTTCTGCTCAGCTCGGCGTTTGCCGGCGTCGGGCTCGTGCTGTTTCTGTACGTCGTGCTCGGCAATGGACGCAATCTGGTGCTGGTGCTTGTCAACATCCCGTTTGCGCTGATCGGTGGCGTGCTCGCCGTGTTCGCACAAGGGGGAAGCTTTTCGGTTGGCGCAATGGTGGGCTTCGTCACCCTGTTCGGAATCACCTTGCGTAATTCGGTGATGCTTCTGTCGCATTACGAGCATCTCGTGCGGGTCGAGCAGGCGCCGTGGTCGGCCCAGACCGCAATGCGCGGCGCCGCCGAGCGGTTGGCGCCCATTCTGATGACTGCCATCGTCACCGCGCTCGGCCTGTTGCCCTTGGCACTGGGCAGCGGCGAGCCAGGACGTGAAATCGAAGGTCCCATGGCACTGGTCATCCTCGGCGGACTCATCACGAGCACGGCGCTGAATCTTCTGGTGCTGCCCGGGCTTGCGCTGCGCTTCGGGCGGTTTGGCGGGTTCGAAGGCGACCACGCCCCGGTGTCCTGACGCGGCGGTGCAACCGGCCGTGCCACGCTTCCCGCCGCCCTATTGGAGAACGTCATGTCCGCACCGATGCGCCGCTTCTATCTCGCGGTTGCGCTTGCACTGGCGGCGGCCGCACCGGCGCTGTCACTGCGGATGACCGGAACGCCGACGACGCCCGCCGTGGCGGCGCTGCTCGCCGGTCTGGCCATCCTCGGGGCGGGCTTCATGCTGTCCTGGAGCGTGGAGGCGGCCGAGGGCTATGTGTCGCGTGGCCTCGCGCTGGCGGTGCTCGCGCTGATTACGGTGCTTCCCGAGTTCGTGGTGGACTTCGTATACGGCTTCAAGGGTGGGCAATTGCCCGGCTCGGACTACGTGCATTACGCCGCGGCGAACATGACCGGCGCCAACCGCCTGCTCGTGGGTCTCGGCTGGCCGCTCATCGTCCTGCTCTACGCCTGGCGCACCCGGCGCCTCGGGGTCGAACTCGCGCGAGACAACGCGATCGAGGTGATCTACCTCGCAATCGCCAGCCTCTACTCGTTCGTGCTCGTGGCGAAGGCGCGCATTACCGCGTGGGATGCGGTTGTACTGTTCGCCGTGTACGGGCTCTACCTGTGGCGACTATCGCGTTTGCCCCGCGCTTCCACAGACGATGACGATGACGATGATGACGGTGAAGTCGGGCCTGCGGCTGTCCTGGAAACCCTGCCGCGTCGACAGCGCTTCACGATCATGGGCGTGCTGGGTCTACTGGCCGGCGCGATCATCCTGCTGGAAGCCGAGCCCTTTGCCGAATCGTTGGTTGATGCGGCCACGACGTTGGGGATCAACCACTTTTTCCTGATCCAGTGGGTGTCGCCACTGGCCGGTGAGCTCCCGGAGCTGATCATCGTCGTGCTGTTCACGCTGAGCTTGAAGCCCGTTCACGCCCTAGGGGCGCTGGTCAGCGACAAGATCAACCAGTGGACGCTGCTGCTGGGCGCACTGCCCCTCGTCTACTCGCTCGGCGCCGGGCACTTGGCACCCCTGATGCTGGGCGCGCGCCAGCGCGAGGAGCTGTTCCTTACCGCCGCGCAGTCCATCTTCGCCGTGCTACTGATCGCCCGCCTGAAGTTAACGTTCCGTGCCGCATGCATCTTGCTGGTACTTTTCCTGGCGCAGGTCGCGATCGCATTCGTGACGCAGGCGGATGAAGCCGCCACGATCCGCCACCTGACCCTGTTTTCGTGGTGCTACGTCGCCCTGTCGGCCGTGCTCGGCGCGCTCAACGCCCGCACCGTGTTGGGCCACGTCCGGTTCGCCTTGTCATCGGGGCACTCCCGGTAAAGGACAACGGCACTGCGTAGCGAATGCGGTCCAGCGCCGGCTAGTCCCGCCACCACGCGCCCCAGCGTGGCATCGCCCACGGCGCGTACGCCGACAGCAGGAGCGCGACCGCACCGGCCTTGACACCGATGATTCCCCAGCGGATCCCGTGGTCCATATCCCACGCGCCCAGCACCGCCAGCCCCACGCTCAGCAACATTGCGGCCAGACAGGTCGCGGCGATGGCGACCATGGCAGCGGCATCGAGCCAACTGGCCAGGCTCCGAGTGATCCTGTCGATCGCCGCCGGCGGAGCGCGAAGCCGACGCATCCAGCGCGCGACCTGCGTGACGCGGGCTAACCGTCCGAGCAGCAGGACGGCTACGACGTGCGCGATCACCCACCCGGCCACGAGCGCGAGCGCCACCGGGGCGGAGGTCACCGCGGAGCCGCTGCCTCCATCGGACCCCGCCCAGTAGCCGCCGAGGAGCGCGGCCACGAGGCCCGCCACGTAGCGAACAACCCCGATTGCGCGACCCGTCCGATGCGGATGCCGCGGTTTCATGGTTGTGGAGTTCGGGGCAGGGACGACAATGCAGTTCGCATGGTTGTTCGCGCGGAAATCGGATAGCCGGTTGCACTACACCAAGCCTACCGTCGGGGAATTGTCGGTGTGTGGCCCGACCCCGATTCGAGGCTAGGACGAACGTGATCTGCACACGCGAGCTGGCGCGCGCATCTCTCGACGCAGGATCAGGGGCCGGACGCGGGGATGATCGACAAGGTGCCGTCCGTCTCCAGCACGACGGAGTCGATCTGCGCCATGGACGACAGCCCATGTGTTTTCCGCGCGGCCGCGAGGATATCCGTCCGCTGTACCCGTGCCTTGCGCATCAAAGGCTCGAGGCACTCGCCGCGATGCACAAGCAAAAGGGGTAGCCCCTGCAATATGCGCCCGAGCCGTCGGGATCGACCCTGGATCAGGGACAGCCCGATGTCCAGGACGACGAGCGTCAGGACCGTCAGGAACGCGTTCGTCAGCGAGTAGTCGTTACGGACCAGTGCGTTCTGCACCGCCTCGCTGATCACCATGAGCAGGATGAAGTCGAACGTCGTGATCCGACCGAGTGTTCGACGCCCCGCCAAGCGGAACACGCCAAGCAGGAACGCATAGATGAGCGTGGCATGCAGGACGGAGGTCATTCAGGGCCAGAGCATCTGGGTGACGGCGACGCGCTGGCCGTCAATGATGAAATGTGCGCGATGCAGGCCAGGCGACTCGGGCTCAAGGTTGAGGTGCGCGACGAATGGCCCGCGCCCGTCTGCCTCGTAACGCAGAGCCAAGCCCGCCAATCCGGCACGGCTGGACGCCGGTTGCGGCTCGAGCGACTGCAGCTGGACCGCGTTTGCGTAGGAACGCGGGAGCACGACGACTACCTCGCGGCCCGGCCGGGCGACAAGGACGCGAACGCGGGTCTCGGCCTCCACGCGTGCGAAGCGCTCGTAATCGACTCCGACGCCGTGCCCTGCGGCGTGCGCCCGGCTCAAAGAGCCGTTGCCGAACAGCCCGCCGGCGCCTGCGAGGACTACTGCGGCAGTCAGCAGCCGGCCGCATCGCTGGATGCGCCACGTCCGATACTGAAGCGCCTCGTCCTGCTCAAGCTCGAGATGCGAGCTCTCTGGGGTCTGGGCCGTCCCGTTACCTGGGCGCGTCACGGAACTTGGCCCGGTACGCTTGGGTCGGCGGAATGCCGGGATCGGCAAACGCGGCGTGGCGAGTAGCGCGCTACACCGCCGTGGACCGCGATTGCCACGAGCACGCCCGCGCAAGCAGCAGCCGCGACGTCGGTTGGCCAGTGCACACCGAGATACACGCGCGAAAACGCCACCAGTGCGACCCACGCCCCGAGTCCCGACCGGACCAGCGCACGCCCGGCACGATGCCGCACGCTGCCGGCGAGTAGCCCCAAAGCCGTTGCGAACGCTGCAGCCGCCAACGTATGGCCGCTGGGGAAACTCGTTCCCCAATACGCGTCGACCTGCCACAGAGCCGGGCGTGGCCGATGAATGGCGGCCTTCGCGACGTATATGGCCATTCCGGCGATCGCAGGCGTCAGTGCGAGCGCCGCCGCGTCGCGACGGCGTCCCCGCCACAGCGCGACGGCAGCGGCTATGGCCGCGAGTACCGCAATCGCACGCAGCGAGGCCGTATCGGTCACAGCCTGCAGCGCACGCTGCCAATGCGCAGGCGCGTTTAGGTGAACCCACTGAAGAAGCTCGACGTCGAGAGCGGCGGTCTCGTTGCCCATGACGTCTTCGGTCAACTTGACCAGAAGCACGGCTGTGGCCAGCCAGACGAACCCTTTGGAAGGTGTTCTTCGGTCGAAAACCGAGCCGCGGAACCATCGACGCAGTGCCAGATGGGCGACGGCGATCAGCGCCGCGACGGCCACGACCTCCGCCAGTTCCGTCGAGACGGTCTCGAACATCGAATACTTCCTGGAGCCCAGGCGCCCACGTTAGGACGGCGCTGTCGGACATTTGTCGGGTCGTTTCGCGGCGGGCGTGTACGGTGTGCTGAACGGACGCCGGAGATGCTGTGCCTGCCTGGTTGGTTGCCCTGTTCGCACGGTACGGCTATGCCGTCGTCGTCGCGGCCGTCCTTCTCGAGAACGCGGGCGTGCCGGCGCCGGGGCACACCGTCGTGCTCGCCGGCGGCGCGCTAGCGCAGCAAGGCCACCTGTCGCTGACTGTCTTGCTTGCCTGCGCGATCCTGGCAGCCATCGCCGGCGACACCGCCGGTTATTGGATCGGACGGCGCGGCGGACGGACGTTCCTGCTGCGCCACGGTCCGAAGGTCCGCCTCACGCCGGCGCGATTGGAACGGGCCGAGCAGTTCTTCGCCCGCCACGGCGCCAAAACCGTGGTGATTGGCCGGTTCATTACGGGATTGCAGACGGTGGTCGCGTTGCTGGCGGGATCGAGCGGCATGCCCTGGTGGCGATTCTTCCGCTTTAACGTCGCGGGCGCCATCGTCTGGGGGTTGTCGTACGGGCTGGCGGGCTATTTCTTCGGTGCCAGCTGGCATGTGCTGGAGAAGTGGGTCGGCCGCGCGGGCATTTTCCTCGTCGCGGCGCTCGCGCTCGGCGCCCTGGTCTTTCACGTGCGGAAACGCCGCAGCGAGGCGGAGCCGAACGATACACACTTGGCGGGTTCTACCATTCAAACGCTCGCCGGCGCCGGCGCAGTGGTCGCGAGTCTCGCACTGTGTGCGACGTTGAGCCGAGCCGTCGTGGAGCGCGCGCCGGGGCCCGTGGATCTGCGCGTCAGTCTTGCGTTGCATTCTCTCGACAGCCCGCTCGCGGACGTCGTCGGACGTGGTGCCTCAATGCTCGGGCACGGGGTCAGCTTGCTCGTCATCACGCTCCTGTTCAGCGCGCGGACGTGGCGACGGAACCGTCGTGCACAGGCAATTCTGGTGTTTGTTGTGACGTTCGGCGCATGGCTGGCGTCCTGGGCCGTCACGCGTCATTTTGGTCGCGCGGGCCCCACACTCTTCGTTGAGGTGTTGTCGACGCCGCGACACAGTTTTCCCGCACGCCCCGTCCTGATGTCACTTCTCGTGTACGGTCTTGCCTGGCAGAACGCCCGAGCGCTGGGCGATCGTGCCACTCACATCCTGCGCTGGGCCGCGATCACGGTACCTGTCGTGGTAGGTACCGCCGACGTGTTCCTCGGTCGACATTGGGTTACGGACGTTATTGCCGGTTACCTCGCCGGCGCTGCAATTCTTCTGGTCAGTAACTGGCTGCTGGGTCGAGCCTGCGACTTGGAAGGAAGTGGGGCTGACACACGCGACACCGGTTAAGTCCTTCTGCTGCGCGTGTGTTAGGTCCGACGTCGCGTGGGCGCGCCGAGGCGTGTCGCGTCGCTGCAGATGTGATGCGGCCACACGACCGTGCCCGAGGCCTGCCTATCTCCCGCCGCAAGCAGTAGATGCCGACGGCGACGCGTGGCAATCCGGGCGAGTCCGCCCTCTGCAGGACGCTTCGTAAACCCTGGTCACCGTTTTGTTACCGCCAACGAATTGCCAGGTCGCTTCGAGCACGTCGTCGCGAGAGACGCCACCCTGCCTTCCCGTAATGCTCTGAATAGAAACTGTAAGGTCTCGCGGGCAGGGTCAACTTGAGACGAACGAGCGTGCCCGAACTCCTGTCCACTGGCCTCTGACTAGTCGCTACCCTGTGCCTTCACCTGCCGCCTGGCATACCGCAAAAGCTTGTCGTGGCCTTCCTCTTGCAGCTCTACCCATAAGAGAAGGAGGTCGGCGAGTCGATCGTCGTCTACGAATAAGAAGGCGGCGGGCACGCCGAGCTCCTCCGCGAGGCGCTTGACCATCGCGTGCGGGGGCTCGTGGACGCCCTTCTCGTACTGATTCATTCGCGGGCTGGCGGCTGACGGGTCCATCCCGACCCGAAGGCCGAGCTCGGTCTGTGTCAGCCCCGCGCGGTCCCGTGCCTGCCTCAGGCGTTTCGAGAACGTAGTCGACGGCTGCACCCTTTTGACAGTCTTGCTCACCTTGGCCATGCCAATAGGGTGAGAAAGACGGGCCGGCAGCGATACTATGGTAAACTTAGGGCGCTTACCAGCGAGGGCGGAGGCCCGTCCATGGCCCCCGTACCACCGCCTACCTTGGACGATCTGGGGATCCAAGGGTGCCTGGCGCTTGCTGCACTGCTGATGGCCCAGGACAAGCGCATCCCTATAGCACCCACCCGTCGCCACTCACTCGCGATGCTTCATGCCCTGCGTGAGCAGGGAATCATCGAAGCGCCATGGCCAGAGGCCCGGTGGGAGCTGGACCCGTCCGCGGAAGAGACGCCAATCGAGCAGATCCAGTGGCGCTATACCTGGCAGGACTATCTGCGGCCGGGTCTTCTGCTGGCGCTCGAGGACTTTCTCGAAGAGGTCCCCCACAACAATTACGGGCTCGCCTCGCGCTTCGGGTTGTGGCACGAACTCGCTGGCTCTGAAGCCGAGCGCTTCTTCGAATCCCAACTGGCTCGCCACCATTTCGACACCTCATGGGCATCCGACTTGGCGTTCGTCATCCGGGATAGTCGACATGTTCTCCCGATCGCACAGTGGCGCTACTGCTGCTGGGCAGCCACTCGTTACGGCGCCTCCTTGGCACAGCAGCTGCGTGGCACGGAGACCTCCGTCGTGCGCGAAGGGATCTACACAGAGTTGCGCAAACGTGCCCAGCGCCTCGCCAATGGAGACTGGTCAAACTGCGCATTCGTGCCTTTTCACCCGGTCCCCGAAAGCGCCGCTAGTCGCTTGTTCACGTCAAAGCTGACACGGCTGGGAAGTACTTTCTGGACGCTTCCGCACGAGCCTGAGAGCCTGCTCATCGCCCGCGCGTTCACCCATACGACGTCCATCGAATAGTCCGCGAGCTAGGCGATCTCCGAGCCGGCTACCAACTGCATTGCCACTTGACCTAGTCGGACCGCCCAGCCTTCGCCCGCTCCAACTGGAGCCTCAAGCGCCAGATTTCCTGATCTTTGTCAGCAATGAGCGAATTCTGTTCGTCGACCGTCTGGCTGAGCTTCGCGACGGTCGACTCGCGCGTACCCGACCGAACCGCACGTTGGTAAGGTGTCTGCGACGCAATGCTGCGCTGTCCGAGCTTTCGAGCAGTCGCGTGCATCACGTCTTCCGCAGCCGTTGAGAGGCCTAACTCCTTGCGGGATTGGAGCTCCTGCACCGCCGCCGCATCGCCAAACTTTCGACGGAGACTGTGATGTCCCGCACCTTGGCGCGCTGGCACCCCAATTGCCCGATACGCCTTGCCGAACGCCTGCACAATGGTCTGCTCGCCCAACGGGCGCCCTGAGGTAGCGCTGGTGAACAGCCTCCGCTCCGACACCGCCTCCGACCAGCGGTTCTGCTTCATGCGGGTCTCGCGCGCGGCAATAAACCGCGTCACGCGCGCGAACAGCGTCGCGGGAACCTCGAAGGTGTCGCCGTAACCGAACTTTTGCACTTTCGGTGACACGAGGCGGTTGCCATCGTCCAGCTCGGTCGAACGCTCCGGTGAGAAGTCGTCTATTTCCAATCCGGTGAGGGTGCCCGCGCGCCAACCGACGCGGTCAGTCAGTTCAACCCACAAGCGGTTCCTTTCGCGCACGAATGCGTCGTCACTGCTCGACAGCGCCTCGATGAGCCTTCGCTTCTCCTCGCTCGTAGCAAAGTGTTGCTTGCCACTACCCCGGCCTGATACCCGCTTGAAACACTTCGGATAGTCGGTTGCAGGGTCGCGTTTGGGCCTTCCTTGGCTCGTGCGCGTGGCGGGCTCGCAGAGGGTCGAGGTAACTGGTCCCTTCAGGCTCAGAACGGCCACACTTAGTAGCGCATCTCGCCGACACCATGCGTAGAAGCGATAGATCCAGCGCAATCGATCATTGACGGTCCGCATCGCCAAGCGCTTCTCCTGCTTCGCGCGCGGAGACTGCATGACGGCCTTCACTTCGCTGTCCCGATGTTCGACCAGAAGCGCGTCAGTGGCCGCCCACAGGTCGAGTCCCTTAGCGTCCAGGAAGCGAAGCCAGCCCAGAAGCGCGTATGTGACTGGATCGACAGCCGACCGGTACCCGGTCGGAGAGGCGACGTCACGCTTGGCCGCCGCGATGGACTCGACGAAGTCGTGGAGCGCATCCACCAGCCGCCGGCGGCGGTCGTAGAACACGGGTACCCCACCGCGCCCGTCATCGGTCCACTCAACGAGCGCGAGGGCCGTGCTCAACGGCTGACCTCGGCGAGTACCTCGACAAAGACGTCCATCGGGACCGGCCGGGTCAGCAAAATGCTACCGGTGCCCCCGTGCTGCCTTTGGCCTGCCTGCGAGACATCCCCGATCCCCCGAGCACGCATATCAAACTCCGCGAGTTCGAAGCCGTCGTTCGTTGCCGCCACGGCGTTCAGTCGGGCCATGGCATCCATGCCAGCGCGTCGAGGAAGGTAGAGGTAGCAGACGCCAGGCCCGCCTTCACGGGCCAGGCGCCCTCGCAGCTGATGGAGCTGGGAAATGCCGAACCGCTCGGCATGCACGATGATCACCGCACGCAGGTCCGGGATGTTCAGCCCGACCTCGACCACTGTCGTCGCGACGAGGATCTGAGCCGCACCGCTTGCGATATCGTCGAAGGCGACCTGCACCGTCTCGGGCTCGGATTCGCCGTGCAGCGACCGGACGATCCCGGGAAAGAGACGCTCCCATTTTCCAGCGACACGCGCGACCGACGGAAGCGCCTCGCCGTCATCCTCCTCGCTCTCCTCGCGACGCGGACATACGATCAGCACCCGGGATCCGCGAGCGATGACGCTTCGAATCTCGTCGATCATCTGGTCAGTACCGCCGCGCTCGACCACGCGCGTATGGATGTCCTGTGGACTGTGACGATGCGTCAGTCGAATGACATCCAGCTTTCCGTATAGCAAGAGCGCTTGTGTTCGCGGGATCGGAGTCGCGCTGATCTCGACCACGTGCGTGCCGTTTGCCGCGAGTGCCCTGCGCTGGTCTACGGAGAACCGGTGCTGTTCGTCGACGACACAGATGTCCAGCGGCCCCACGTCCCGGAACAGCATGGCCGTCGTTCCTACAAGCCAGTTGCTCGATTTGGCGTTCGTCCTGCTCTTGCCCGTCACCAACACGGCACCGAGCTCAGGAAACAGACGCACGATCTCTTGATGCGCTTGCGACGCCAGACGCTCATTGGGGAGCATCACAGCGGCCCGGGCACCCGCGCGTACTGCCGCCGCGGACGCCAGCTGGTACACGATCGACTTGCCCATGCCGACGTCGGCATTGATCAAGGTCGCCGACGTCGTCGGCCCTTGGAAACGGTCCACGAGCTGGGCCGCGGCCGCACGTTGCTCGTCGGTGAGTCGGAACGGCACCCGATCCAACAGATCCTGCCACCCCCCGATATCAAACGCTTGGCGCGCGGGCGGGTGCTCACCCTGGAGCTCACGCAGCTCGCCGATCGTGAGGATCGCCGAGAGCCTTTCCAGGCTCTGCTGCGCCGCCTCCCCGATCTCGGGCGCCGCCGGCAGGTGCGCTTCCCACAACAGGTCTTCCAAGGTTCCGCGCGGGCGACGGAGGAGGCGCCGGAGGTCTGAGGCGTCAATGACACCGCTCACGGATGCCCGCAGATGTGCCGCGGCGGCAGGAATCGCGTCAGGGAGCAACGCAGTCACCAGCTTTCGAGCCATGGCGACCGACAGCACGCGCGTCTTGCCTGGGTATACGGGAAGCACGTGGCCGAGTGCGCTGGCGTCGAGCAAGACCGGATTGTTCAGGAAAAGAAGGTCGCCTACGGCGGTGAGCGTGCCTGCGAGGGCCACCCGCTCGGCGCCTGCCTCTTCCAGCGCCTTTTCCAGGCTCCGCGCGTCGCCAAACACGGAGAAGCGCACCTTCATCCCGACGCCATCGACCAATGAGCCCTGAGCCTGCGGCGCCGTCGCGCGACCGCGGCGGGGGGTCCACCGGGTACGGAAGTCGCCCGCGTAACGGCCGACACAGACGACATCGCCCGTGGAAGGACCCAGTCCGAAAAACCGTTCTATGGGCTGACGTGCATCCAGAAAACGGGTGGGCAGATAGAGGGCTGCCTGCCAGAGCTCTGACACTCCGACGGCGCCCAGGCGCTTCAGGGCCCGGCTCCGATCCACGCCCGCGCCCAGTCGAGCAGCAGGATCCCTCGGATCATGGCCCCCGACCGGGGAATCGGATTGGTCGAGCATCCAGGTCAATTGCGACGTCCTTTCAACCGACTGCCCGGATGGGCCTCACTTTGCGAAGGGTCGCCGTCAGCGCAGCGACTTCCGCCGCCAACGCCGCCACGTCCCGACGGGCCTTCTCTAGCTGCTCCGACAGGTGAGCTATAGATTCCTGATGCGCGCGCTGCTCATCGGCCAAGGACGCGGTCAGGACACGCACCTGCTGGCGGGCCGCGCGATACCCAAGCAATGCTCCCGTGCGTAACTGCCGCTCGATCAGGACCTGTCCCTCTGCATCGCGTAGCGCGGCTTTAGGATCAAGACGCTTGATCGTTGCCGACCGAAGTTTCTCAAGCGCCGCCAACAGCGACGTTACCGTCGCCTTTTCCTCGGGATACGAGCCTAGGGTTTGAAACGCAGTGGCTCGAAACGGCCCGATCTTGGGATTGTTCTGCGAACCATCCCACCGGCAAAAGTCGCGCAGGCTCTGGGGATACCAATCGAATTCGTAGGGCTCACCTGCGGCAGGAGTCGCGCCCCCCCTGAATGGCAGGCCCGTCCGAGACCAGTGCTCCAACTGCTCGCGCTTTGCAACGATCGCGGCCTTGGCTGCAAGCTTGTTGGCGCTTGAAACGTGGTTCGGAGTCGTCGTCACGCGGGCTCCTCCAAAACGGCTCTATCGGGGTCTTGCCGCCACTCGCGCTCCATTAAGCGGCGCTCCATGGCCAGAAGTCCTTCCAAGGCCACAATCTCCTCCCTGATGGTCGCCGCCTCCGTCGAACATGAAGCCGAGTCCTCAGCTTCACGGAGGTGCCTAAGATCTCGCTCAACGTTCTCAAGGAATGCGACCGACGTACTATGAAATGGGCACTTAGAGCAAACGTCGATGCCCGCGTGCTCCCGGGCCAGATCCCCGCCACGGCCGCAGCTCGCGCGCGACGCGTGACGATGGCTTGCCCAGCAGATTCCGTGCGGATATGACTCCGGACTGTAGCCACGCTTGTCCATCTTCGTCTGGACCGCCGCTAGCGCACGTTCAAGGTCATCCGCGTCGAATTCCACTTTCGACACCAGGCCTTTCACCCATCTGCGCACACGACGCGTCAACGTTCCGCCTGCTTCCGCCGAGGTGAGCATGGCCCGGATCTGCTCTTCGGCATACTCCCGCCGCGCTTCGGCCAGCTCCTCGAGCGGGGCCTCGTCGTGACAGCGATACAGCACTGCGATTCGCTCGGCCTCGGCCACCATACTAGCGTCGGTGACGTATGTCCGAGTGCACTCGAGGTCCAGATGGCAGAGCATCTCTGACAGCGCCTGCAGCGACGGATTATCGTGTCGGTACATGTACAACAGCGCGAAAAGCCGCCTGAACTGATGCGTTCGCCGCCACTTTGGATCGATCTTTGCCTCTTTGAAGAGTGTGTCGCTGTGCTTGCTAAACCGGTACTCCGCCAGCTCAGCGTTTCGGTCATGCGCCTGCGTGGGAAAAACGAAGAGCTTGTTCTTTCGCCTCTCCCTGACGTCGTCGCTTCCCCGCATCGCAGGACCGGGCATCGCCACCCGTAGCCGCTCAAGTACGCCCACGACGTCAGCCGTAATACGGTTTGCCGGCATCTTTCGCCAGTCCCGCCACGTTTTCTCGATGTACATGTCGATCTCGAAGGCTTCGACGAACGGGTCGGACCTGGACACGCAACCTGCGTAGACGCCCCAGGGACGGTCGTCCTCTCCGGTGATCTCGTTTTTTCGACGGGCCTGGTTGATGCCGATCAGTACGACAGCCGATGTCTGAATGCGTTGGAGAAAGTCAGCGATTGATAGCCCGTCTGCCGAGATGCTCGCGAGGCCGATCTTCCCGCGTGGAAAGTCGAATCGGGCGGCAATCTCCGGATAGGCCTTGTTGACGACGCGCAGGCACGCCGCCGGAATGGACTTGCCATTCAAGCCTGCGGCCACGGCGGAGGCTTTCGCATCCGTCCAGATACGGAGAAGCTCCTCGACACCCGGCGACTTCTCATAGATCCAGCTCAGCGAGGTACCCAGCAGTCGCCCTGCCTCCTCGATGGGTAAGTTGGGCGTCCGCCCGTCCGGACGGCCGCCCGACGCGATGGCCGCTGCCCGCGTGTTCGGAAACGGGTCGAAAGTAAGGCGATCCAACGGCGCGGCGATGCGACTCAGTCGTCGAACGGCGACAAAGCAGTTCTTAAAAGAGGACGCGGACCATGCACGATCCTTCCTTGCGCGCTGCACCTGAAACCGAATTGAGGTATCAGGCGCGAGTACCTGTAGGCTCTCCCCCATCCAGGAGGGGTACTCAGGCTGTGTGACGACACAACCGATCTCGCGCGACAGCCCCTCCGTGTTGAAGCTGGCGAACGAGTTATTGCGCCTATGCGAAATAAGGCGCGAGCGAACATTCTCATCAGCCTTGGCTTCGTTGAGTGCAGCCCGGATCCACTGCTCTATCGGAAGGGCACTGAACCAGCCATTGGGCTGGAGCTCCCGTGCAAACGCCTTGAGGTCGCTCTCAGTTAGAGCGTTGAGATGGAGCACCCGGCGCCTGATGCACCAGGCAAAGAACCGATAGACGTTGCCCAATGCATTGCTGACGATATCAACGGCCGTATAGGCCGACGTGTCGTGAAGGGCAAGGGCGGCGTAGGCTTTGCAGACGTCCATCCAGTGCGGAAAGTCGCCAAGCTTGCATGGCTTGGTGATTGGACCGCCCACGTCGCAATTCCGAGGCAATGGAACCTCGGCGAGGTCAAAGCGCCGGACGACTCCTGACTCGCTTCTGATCAGGAGGAATGGATCTTCCCAACGACTGAGAATGGCAGGGTGAGAGATCTGATGTTCAGGCCAGTGCCCGGCCGGAGCCTCGACTTGGGAGTCGTCGACTGCGGGCGCTTCGCCCACTGCGGATGCGGGGTTCATGCTGGCTCCTGAAGCAGTTGTGCAAATTCGGAATCGGCCACGATTTCCCAGAGGGCCGCGACGAACTCGATACGCGGCCGATGCACCTTTTCGTATGCCTCAGGCGAAGACGCCCTAAGCTTCTGCCAGTTCCGGGCGTAGTAGGCGCGCTGGGCAACTAGATGACGTATGCGGAGCTCGTTGATTTGCAGCTTCCACTCAGGATCTGCGATCCACGCATCACACTCGGGCGCCGCAGCGACCTGCTTTTGAACGCCGAGCGGGAAGAGAAGCCGTTCGCTTACATCGGTCTCAAGCATGCCGCGACGCCCCACAGCCTCTGGTCCCTCGACGACCCAGACGATGCTCGCGCCCAAGCGACGCACGAACTCGGCGATGTTCGCGCGATTCAGGACCGCGATTATGTGCTGGCGGACATAGCCCGAGGTGGTCTTGATGCTCGCGTGGCCAAGTCGACCCTGAACCTCATGGACATCTTCGCTCTTGAGATAGACGAGCCCCGCGTTCTGGTTTCGCAATTGCTCCCGAGTGAACTTGAAGAGCTTGTGGAAATCGATGAAGCGCTCATGTATGTGGTGGCATGGCCAAAGGCCGAACGAAACCGTGTCGTTGCTGCTCACTAGCGCAACGAAGACGCGCTTCTCATCGGCCTGCCAGTGTTCGACAACATTCTTGCCGTGTCCCCTCATCAGCTCGAGTGCAGCACGCAACGTCCGATCCGAGCCATCGATCTCGGCTGTTTGAAGCTCTTCCGTCTTACCTTTCAGCGCTTGCAGCTCGATCGTGGCGTTGCTGATGCTGATGCCAGACGCGGTCAGGTTCCTGACGGTATGACGGTTGAATGCGGTGTCCGCTTGAATCCGCAGCTCGATAGCGAACTGCACCCAGCGTGGGACATACCAGTGGCTGAGCAGGTTGCGGAACGTGGAGAACCTGCCCTGACCCGACCTCTTGCTGGACCACCGTTCCAGGTCGGGAAAAGCCATCTGTAACCGTTCCGCCGCGAGTCCCAGGTTGATGGAGCGGTTGGTCGCGACTCGCACGCCGTGACCTTCTCGCGTGTGGTAGCCGTTCTTCTTCATGGCTACGAGCGCCACCGCCACGATGGTTTGAAGGTCTGCCATGACCAGCCAGCGCTGGAGGCACGAATCTTCGCGTGCGCCATGGGCGATGAGTCGGTCGACGTAACCCAGCGCTTGCTCGTCGAGGGGAAGCGCTTCGGCGGCTTCAGTCCACGCCCTCCACTTCAGGAATCCTTCGATGTCCTGGTCGCAAGCTGCCTTCACGCGCAGAAGTCGATCTTCCACGTGACCGATGGCACTTTGCCGAGCTCGCTGTGGCGGCCCCTGAGCGACGTTGACGATCGTGGGTCGGAATTCGGGGTTGATCGCGCCAGGATCAGGTGCGTCGCTGAGCATTCCACGCGTATTGGACACCAGTGCCTTCATGGCGCCACGCGGGAAGTGGGGAACCTCTGCGCCGATGGCGAGATACGTGCGGGTCAGTAGGTGGCGAAAGCTCGTGATGTACCCGTAGCGGGTTTTGTCGGTCATCGCCCGGAGCGCGGTAACACCGGCGAGCAGCTCACTGAGCACGCGCGCCTCCGCGGGCGTATGTCCGGATACTTTCGAGAGTATCTGGACCGCCTGCGCTCGCTGGGAGTCGTCCCTGTTCTCGCACGTGAGCCACAAGATCCAGTTCCGTAGCGCCCCCGTCGTTAGGTGGTCGCCCGGCAGCAGGATCTGGTCTATGACGGCGTCCAGTAGCCCGCCCCGCTCCACTCCGAAGCGGTGGAAGTCAAACAGGACGCCGGGGAATGTTTCACGGCCGTGCGGTCGGTGGGTCGTCGGCACGAAGCGCTTCGCGCTTTCGGACCAAGGCGAGCGCGCCGCGACTTCGTCGAGCGTCTCCTGCAGCAGCGGAGCAAGAACAGCGCCCAGGTGCGCGTCGTACTCGCCCGCGTGCTGCACGAGAGCGGGGACGTCGACACGCGGCCTGCCGTGGGTCAGGTCGACCACCGCCTTGGGAAGACCGTTCATCTGCACCCACGTGCGGATCGCGTCGGCGTGTCTGCGGGCGTCCTTCTCAGGGTCGGTACGAATGCCTAGTACAACCAGCCTTGCTTCGACGCGGGCGACGACCGTGTTGGTCCGTCGGACGTCGTACTGTTCGCCGAGGAATGCCGAGACGTGATCGGAGAACATGCGTAGGTCGGTCGGATCGCCGCCTAGAAGCGCTTTGAATAGATCCGCTAGCGCGCCCCATCGTTCCAAAAGGACTTGCTGGAAACTCACGCGTCGAGGCGCTCGCCAGTCCCCCACCCGCCCGTCGAACAGCCGTACGTCAAACTGCCCCGCCGGCGTTGTAAACGTCGTCACTCTCCGCGATCGGCCGCCCTGCCATCCGACAGCCAAGCTGTCGTGGAGCGCCAGTACAAATGCAGCGGCTAGCTCGAGGAGGAGCGGTTGGTCGGACGAGGCAGTGCTACCTTGAACGTTAAGGGTGAGAGTCGGCTCCGGTCTTGCCCCTGCGGACAACAATTTCTTCGGCCGCGCCATCGCCGACCCTTACGTTGAACAGAGCGGCAGGCTAACACTCCGCAACCGACGTCGCCCTGCACGAGCCGCAGCATCGGCACCGATTGCGCCAGGTCGACCGCGACCTCGGCGAACACGCGCGACTGCGCGCCCGTCAGCCGGAACGGAAGTGCGTCGCGGAGGCGGTTCGCGAGCCGTCCGTCCGCGAGCGCCGGCGCGAGTTGCGCGCGATGCGCATGCCGTTGCCCGCGCAGGCTGAGGTGGTGCGCGAGGAGTTCTTCGAGCGCGAGGCGACGCTGCGCCGGGTGGCGGCCCGCGAGCAACGCGGCGATGTCGTCGCCCGCCGCTGGCCGGTGCACCGTGAGCAGCGCCTGCCGCAGCGATGGCAGGCCGAGATCGTCCCACCACGCCACCGGCAGCAGTTCGAGCGCGTCACCGGGCGGCAGCCGATCGAGCGCGAGCCCGATGAGCCTTCGCAGGGTCGCGGGCGCGACGCCTTCGATTTGCGGATACACCGGATCGAGGGCACTGCCGAGCACCTCGTCCGGTTCGACCACGCGATAGCTCGGATGCACGATTTCGAGCCCCTGCGGGCCGAGCCGCGGGGTGCCGTAGCAGCGCAGCCGCGTGCCGGGCGCGAACTGCGCGACCTGCGCGGCGCGGAAATGGAAGAAGCGCAGGATCAGCGTGGCGCGCGAGTCGTCGCCGATCGCCACCTTCAGCATCGGCCGATAGCGGAAGCCCTTCTCCACGGCCTCGACCACGCCCTCGACCTGCGCGGCGGTGCCGGGCTGCAGGTCGCGGATCGGCACGATCTTCGTGCGGTCCTCGTAGCCGCGCGGCAGTTGCAGCCACAGGTCCTGCACGGCGGAGAGCCCGCGCGACGCGAGCTTCTCGGCGAGCGCAGGCCCGCACCCCCGCAGCGACGTCAGCGGCGCTTCGCCGGCCGGCGCGAGGGCGGGCGTCGGTCGCGCCGCGCGGGGCATGTCAGCCGAGGACGAGGATCGCGTCGACCTCGAAGTGCGCGCCCTTCGGCAGGCCGGACACCTGGATCGTCGAGCGCGCCGGGTACTGTGGGCCGCGGAGCAGTGCATGCGCTCGGGCGCGTGCACGGCGGTGCTGTGCTGGCCGCAGACGGTGGACGACCG